>CBFGXY010000065.1:0-8232 GCA_965652945.1 uncultured bacterium | reverse complement strand
ACAGTCCAACCCGCGAGAATCATGGTCAGCAGTCCCACGAGCATACCCAGCAGCCGGTGGCCATGCTCGGCAAATACAGGTGTAATGGTCCACCAGTCGGGCCAGGGATTGAACGGGTCGTACGACTGGAACGTGGTCGGCCAGTCGGGCACGGCAAGGCCCGCATTGATGCTCGTTACAAATGCACCCCAGGCAAGAAGCACTACGGTTGAGAGAAGCGTCAGCCAGGAGAAATAGTACCGGAAGCGGTACTCAGGACCGTGTTCGATGGGGCGGCTGCCGACGCGAAGCGAAAGCATGAATCGAGAGCAGACGGGTAGGAATGGGACGGGCAAGCAACGAGACCAAAAAGACGCTGTTCCGTAAAAAGGCGGCGAAGCAAACTGGATTATTCGGCGGGATCCCTCAAAATTCGTATTGTGACCGGCGTCGAACGATCTGGGAGTCGCTAAAATCCGCTACCACAAGTTAATGAGCAAAACACTTATCGCTTCAATTTCTGGAATCCGCGGCATCTTCGGCAGTGGTCTCGACGCGGAGACCATCGTTCGTTATGCCGCTGCCTATGGAACGTGGATCAGGCGGCGCGCGCGCGGTACCGAAAAACCTCTCGTCGTCGTTGGACGGGACGGCCGGGTGACGGGGCCCATTAGTTTAAGCCTGACCATCGCAGCGCTTCAGTCTACGGGCTGTGACGTCATTAACGCCGACCTCGCGACGACGCCAACGGTGGAAATGGCGGTGATCAAGGAGAACGCGGGTGGGGGAATCATCCTGTCAGCCTCGCACAACCCCGTCGAGTGGAACGCCCTAAAGCTGCTGAACGACCGCGGAGAGTTCCTTTCCGCGGAGGAAGGAGAGGAGGTGCTGGACATTGCTCATGGCGAGGGACCGGAATACGTCTCGTATGCCGAAATTGGTGAGGTGCAGCAGAGAGATTATCTCGATTATCATATCGAGGCCATACTCAATCTTCCTTATATCAAAGCGGATGAGATCGCCGGCCGGAATTTTCGTGTTGTCGTCGATGGAATCAACTCGGTAGGGGGAGTCGCGGTGCCCGCGCTTCTCAAGCGTCTCGGTGTGCCGGCTGAAAACATCACCTGCTTAAACTGCGAGCCGACAGGGATATTCGCTCATGAGGCGGAGCCTCTTCCCGAAAACGTGGGCGATCTCATGCAGGCCGTCCGCGTGTCGAAGGCAGATCTCGGAATCGCGGTCGATCCGGACGCCGACCGATTGGCCTTCGTTGCCGATGGAGGTGAGTATTTAGGAGAGGAGCTCACGCAGGTCGTGGTGGCCGACTTCATGTGGCGATTCAAGTCGGGGCCGTTCGTTACCAATCTGTCCTCAAGCAGAGCCATTGACGATGTCGCCGCGCGCTATGGGCAGACCGTCTACCGCTCTGCCGTAGGCGAGATCAACGTGGTCAAGAAGATGCAGGCGGTCGATGCCATCCTCGGTGGAGAAGGCAATGGAGGCGTGATCCTTCCTGATCTGCACTACGGCAGGGACGCCCTTGTGGGGATCGCGATGGTGCTCCAACATCTGACCAACCAGGAGACGACGCTATCGCGTATCAAAAAGGATCTGCCGCATTATGTGATTGCTAAGCACAAGCTCCCGATCGAGGGACGGGACCCTGATAAACTTCTTGCGTCGATGACGGCTCGATATCGCAATGAAGCCGATACGACCGACGGCGTAAAGATTAATTTCGAGTCGAGTTGGGTCCATCTCCGAAAATCCAATACTGAGCCCATCATTCGAATCTATACCGAAGCCGCATCCGAAGACGAGGCAGCAGAACTGGCGCGGCGGTTCAAACAGGAGTTGACCTCTGCTTGAAAGGGCTCATTCGGCGGGCCGGTTATGAATGTCGCCCAGTATGGGCCGCAGATAGTCCCACACCGTGTCTGCGATGATCGCATGGCCGCGGGCAGTTGGATGGATTCCATCCGGCTGATTTAGAACAGGATCTCCGCCCACTCCGTCGAGCAGGAAGGGGATGAGCACCGCATCGTTCGCTTCCGATATATCGGGATATAGCCGTCGGAACTGATCTGTGTAAGATTCGCCCATGTTTGGGGGCATCTGCATGCCGGCCAGAACGATGCGCACATCGGGATACCGTTCTCGCGCGCGCTCGATGATGCTCTCGAGATTGCGGCGCGTGACCTCGGGCGGAAGCCCCCTGAGCCCGTCATTACCGCCGAGTTCAATCACGAGAACCGCCGCCGGATAGTCGAGCAACCAGTCGATACGTGCCAGCCCGCCCGCCGACGTATCGCCGCTGACTCCCGCATTCAGAACCTCAAACTGCCATCCTTCCTCGTCAATTTTGTGCTGGATGATCGCAGGAAAAGCCTCCTCGGGCTCGACTCCATATCCGGCGGCAATGCTGTCGCCAAGAAACAGCACGACCGGCAATGAATCAGATTCCGGATGGGGATCCTCCTCGACCTTTGTACGCCCGGTCGAACCTGGTTCTTCGCGTTGAGATGACGCAGAGTCATCCCCACTGCAAGCCGAAAGCGTCAGGAGAACCGATAGAACGGTGAGCGGGTATAGCGATCTCAATCTCATCGGAAGTCGTATGGATCCAAAAAGCGGAGGATACCAGAGCGCGGCCACCCGGTTTCAGTTTTGATCGTGTATGAGTAATAGCTCTGTACTTGTCGTCGAGGGACTCTCACGCGACTACGAAAGTGGTGGAAAGACGCTCCGGGTGCTTGATGACGTCTCCTTTCGCCTGGATGCTGGTGAGGTGTTCGCTATCGTTGGGCCGTCGGGCAGTGGGAAGACGACACTGCTGGGACTTTGCGCCGGACTCGATGACCCGACTGCGGGGCGCGTCGTGCTCTGTGGTCATGAGCTTCAAAAGCTGGACGAGAACGCCAGGGCTCGCGTTCGGAATGAAAACATCGGATTCGTTTTCCAGACCTTCCAGCTGATCCACACACTCACGGCACTCGAGAATGTCATGGTGCCGGCGGAACTACGCGGCGATCGAGGTGCTCGACAAGCGGCGATGGATCTTCTCGATCGGGTCGAGCTGGCCGAGAGGATGTCCCATTACCCCAAACAGCTGTCGGGAGGCGAGCAGCAACGTGTGGCTATTGCACGTGCGTTCATTAATCGTCCGACCGTTTTGTTTGCCGATGAACCGACGGGAAATCTTGACGGAGAGACGGGTGGCCGGATCGAATCACTCCTGTTCGACCTGAATGCAGATGCGGGCACCACGCTTGTGATTGTCACGCATGATCTCGAACTGGCGAGCCGAGCCGATCGCATTCTGCAACTCAGATCTGGCAGGGTGGTCCACCAGGACCATAACGATTTATTGCTGTCTGACGTGCGAGAGGTGCAGTAAATGCTGTGGGTACTGCGCATGGCGTGGCGCGATACGCGAGGAAGTCGCAAGCGCCTGAGTGTGTTTTTGCTGGCGATGATTGTGGGCATCGCCGCACTCGTAGCCATCAACTCATTCGGCGAAAATCTGCTGCGCGCTGTGGACGAGGAATCTGCGGCGTTACTCGGAGCCGACCTGGAACTGGAGGCACGCACGGCCCCCGACAACGTCGCAACGGCATTCATCGATTCGTTGGGCGGTAGGCAGGCTAAACGAGTCTCGTTTACTTCGATGGCCTACTTCCCAGGGCAAGGCGCAACGCGCCTAATGACCGTCCGAGCCATCGAAGGAGGATATCCGTTCTATGGACACCTGGTGACCAGTCCGGCGGAAGCGGCCGATTCGTATCTGGACGGCCACCGTGCTCTGGTCGATGCCACTGTGATGCGCGAATACGATCTGTCGATCGGAGATTCAGTACGGGTGGGAGGCATCAGTTATTCCATTCACGGAGTCCTCGAACGTACGCCACGCGAGTCCACGGCGTTCATGCTTGCCAGTCCGAGGATTTACATTCCATTAATACACCTCGATACCTCGTTGCTTGGCTACGGGAGCCGGGTATCGTACGCATACTATTTCGCATTTGATGATGGCCGGGATGTAGACGCGATGGTGGAAGATGTCCGGCCGCGGCTTCAAGAGTTCGACCTGCGGGCGGAAACGATTGAAGAGGTAAGGCAGAACTGGGATGCCGGGCTGGCAAATGTATACCGGTTCCTGGGCCTTGCCGCTTTTCTGGCAGTGGTGCTTGGGGCCGTTGGCGTGGCCTCTTCGGTTCATGTCTTTATCCGCAGCCGTATCGACACCATCGCCGTACTTCGATGCCTCGGTACCTCGAGTAACAAACCTCCGGCCATATATCTGGTCCAGGCCTTATCGATGGGCATCGTGGGAGCCGTTGTTGGAAGCGTGCTCGGAACTCTGGTGCAACTGTCTCTACCGCGGGTAATGGCTGACTTCCTTCCAATGGAAATCAGTTTCGGTATCTCGTGGGGAGCTGTCGGAATGGGAATTGCGGTAGGCGTCGTAGTCACGACGGTTTTTGCGCTCCTTCCGCTTATCGGAATTCGCGACGTGCCTCCGCTCAGAGCCATCCGAGCCTCCGTCGAACCAATTTCCTCTGGATTGGACCGGTGGAGATACCTGGTTCTCGCGCTTCTGGCCGCGGCCATCATTGCTTTTGCGGTCTACCAGGCACCGACCTGGACCATCGGTCTGGGTTATTCGGTCGGGCTGCTGGTAGTATTTGGACTGCTAAGCGCCGTTGCACGAGGTCTGATGTTGATGGCGCGAGTGTTTCTCCGTGCTGAATGGCCCTATGTGATCAGACAAGGTGTCGCAAATGTGTTTCGTCCGAACAACCAGACGCTACTTCTGACGACGGCACTTGGTTTGGGTACGTTCCTCATTCTGACCCTTTTCCTCTTGCAGCAAACGCTGGTCGCCCAGATTCAACTCGCCGAAGAGGAGGGTAGGCCCGATCTCGTTTTTTTTGACATTCAGTCGCATCAGATCGAAGACGTCACCGCAATCGTGAAGGATCTGGGGCTGCCCGTGGTCAAATCAGTCCCGATCGTGAGCATGCGGATCGAGTCGATTAACGGAGAACCTGTCGGCGAGCTCCGCAGCGATACGCTGAGTGGTCGATCAGGGTGGGCCCTTACTCGAGAATATCGATCAACATATCGTAGTCATCTCACGGAATCTGAACGTCTTGTGGAAGGTGAATTCGTGGGATCGTGGAGTGAAGGCTCCGGCCCGGTGCCGGTGTCGGTGGAAGTCGATGTCGCAGAGGAGCTGGGAATCCAAATCGGCGATACGGTCGACTTTCTGATCAGCGGACGACGGGTATCTACCCGTGTAGAGAGTCTACGTGAGGTTGACTGGCGGCGCTTGTCCACTAATTTCTTCATCGTCTTTCCGACGGGCGTACTCGAGGATGCCCCGAAGTTCTTTGTCCTCCTTGCTCGCGCCGGCTCGGCGGAAGCGTCCGGTCTGGCGCAAAGCGAGGTCGTTCGAGCGCATCCTAACATCTCCAGTATCGACCTCAACGTAGTTCTGAGCACGTTTCAAGCCATCTTTGGCCGCATTACGACTGTTCTTCGCTTCATGATGCTCTTCAGCATCCTTGCCGGTGTATTCGTGCTCGCGGGGGCGATCATGGTCAGCCGGGCACGTCGGACGGAAGAGACCGTATTACTGAAGACGCTCGGAGCGGGCCGTTCGCAAGTCATGACCATTATGATCGTCGAGTATATAGCACTGGGCGTAATGGCTTCGCTCACCGGACTTGTTCTGGCTTATGGAGGCTCCTGGGCCGTCGCACGACACGTTTTCGAGACGCCGTTCAGGTTTGTTCCTCTGGCGGCACTCCTGGCGATACTTGTCGTCGTATTGATTGCAGTCGCTGTCGGGCTTTTCAACAGCCGAGGCATTTATCGCCGCTCACCGCTCGCCGTGCTCAGGTCGGACATATGAATGGCACCATCGAACATCATTTCCATTGCCCATATTGTGGCGAAGAGATCTCAATGATCATCGAACCGCTTGATGAGGAACAGTCGTACGTGGAAGATTGTGAAGTATGTTGCCGCCCAATCCAGATCCATGTAGCTGCATCGGAGGATCACGTCATCCGTTTCGATGCGCATACTCTCGAGTAGCTGCATCGTGATTGCGGCGAAACAACACTCTTTAAGACGACTTTTCGTATCACTCCATGTCAGCAGGTCAGACAGATCAGGACGTTCGACACATCCAAGCAAATGTTGAAGCCATTCTCGAGCGAATACACGCTGCTTGTAACCGGGCGGGTCGATCGCCGGATGAAATAACCCTGGTAGCCGTAACAAAGACTTTCCCCATCGAATTTCTGAAGGCAGCCATGAGGGCCGGGCTGTCACACTTTGGCGAAAATCGAGTTCAGGAATTCGTCCATAAAGCGGAACTGGTGCCGCCTAAACTGGCTGGTGGTGATGCGACCTGGCACATGATCGGCCATCTCCAGCGCAATAAAGCAAGAGATGTAGTCCGATACGCCGACGTTTTTCACTCGCTTGACAGTGTCCGTCTCGCGCGTGAGCTCAATCGGCAGGCAGAACGAGCCGACCGTCGATTGCCGTGTTTCGTTCAGGTAAACGTTTCAGGAGAAGCATCTAAATTCGGTATCGATCCGGATGAATTGGACGCGTTCCTGGAGGAAATCTCTGAGTTTGATCGGCTCGACGTGCGCGGACTGATGACGCTGGCTCGCCCGGCTGATGATCCGGAAGAGGTGCGGCCGGAATTTCAGCACCTCCGTTCGCTTGCCGAAAAGAGTCGGCCGGGTGTTGCCGCTCACATCCGGTTGAACGAGCTGTCGATGGGTATGAGCGGCGACTTCGAAGTGGCAATCGAGGAAGGCGCAACTCATATCCGGATCGGGAGTGCCATCTTCGGCGAGCGTCCTCAAGTTGGGTAAGTTGCTCTTCTCTTCTATTTTATCCACATAGCCGTACCACGTGTATTCGGGGAATCTATGCGAGTCAGTCCGCTTGACATCAGGAAACAAGAGTTTACACGCACCTTTCGCGGCTATGAGCCTGAGGAAGTCGACGCTTTCTTGCAGATGCTATCGACGGAATGGGAAGAGATGCGCGACGACCACCGACGCCTGGAGGAGCAGGTGAGGGGTCTCGAGGAGAAGATCCGTCACTATGAGCGGGTCGAAGAGGCTCTTCAGGAAGCTCTTCAGACTGCTCGCGACAGCTCTCGAAAAGCGGTGGAAAACGCCGAAGACCGGGCGCAAAACATCATCAGAAATGCCGAGGCAGAGGCCTATCGAATCCAGGGTGACGCAGTTGCAAGGCGCGACCTCCTGCGTCAGGAGAATTCCCGACTGCTCAACCGCCGACACGAACTCGTAGCGCGTCTCCGAGCGTTTCTGACGTCTGAAATGGAGATGCTCGAACGATTCGAGAGCGATCAGATCGTCGGTGAACACTCCGACGAAGTGCATGCAGATCAGTCAGAATTAGGGCCATCGGTTCCCGGACGGGAAGCGCAGCCGGCTCCTTTCCCCGCCGGAACTCCACAGAGTCCAGAACAGACTGGCGAAGACCAGGATGAGCCGGAGGGAATGGAGGATGTGAAGGAAGTGGAGGAGTACGAAGAAACCACCGGCTTTTCCGATCAGCAGACGCATGAACCGCTGAGACTGTTAGATCGAGAAGAATCCAATTGGGGTGTACATGACCAGGAAACCGAGCCCCAGCCGGATTTTCGTTCTACGGAGCGGGAAGAGGACCTTGACGATCACGAGGCACCGATGGCGGACGACGAGGAGCTCATCAAAGCCAGACAAGCGACGGAGGAAATCGAAAAAATCCGTCGCATCCTGAATGATCTTGATTGATAATGCGCAAAACATCTTTGATTGATATGGAGACATACCGGCGAACTGTCGAGCGGGCTACGCAGGAACTGCGGAGTCGAACGGACATCCAGCCAGAGATCGGCATCATCCTCGGTACGGGCCTCGGTCGACTGGCAGCGGAGATCGATGTCCAGGATTCGTTACCATACGGTGAGATTCCCGGCTTCCCGGTATCTACCGTCGAGAGTCACGAGGGGCGGCTACTCTTTGGGCGGCTTGCCGGGGTTCCTGTCGTCGCGATGCAGGGCCGACCGCATCTGTATGAGGGCTACACGTCCCTCGAGGTCACGCTGCCAACTCGCGTGATGCATGGACTGGGGGTCCGTAACCTGCTCGTGTCAAACGCAGCGGGGGGCATGAATCCGCACTACCGCAAGGGCGACCTCATGCTGATCAATGA
>CBFGXY010000064.1:0-8398 GCA_965652945.1 uncultured bacterium | reverse complement strand
AATCTTCGCCAGATCTCTGGATGGGCGAATCAGCAGCATCTTGAGCG
Source organism: uncultured bacterium (assembly GCA_965652945.1). Lineage (GTDB taxonomy): Bacteria > Bacteroidota > Rhodothermia > Rhodothermales > CAZKDQ01 > CAZKDQ01. The sequence goes on along the minus strand of CBFGXY010000064.1, from coordinate 8,351 downwards.
GCCGGAAGCGTCCGCGTTTGGATTCGGGTACATGTTCGATCAATTCGTTGAATCGCTCCAGAATGCGGGCGTCTCGGTCGAGCACATCCAGAAAAATCGCGTTCATTAACACGCCTATGATCGTTGCCGGCGGTGGATATCCTGCAATCGAATGCTCCTCAGACTCTCTCCGGGTGCGTTCGTAGCGGGTGGAAATGACGAAAATCCGATCCGCACCCAGATCGATAACAGGCGAGATAGGCGCTGAGAGACGGATTCCACCGTCTCCATACCACGCGTCGCCGATTCGAATTGCGGGAAACAGAATCGGCAGCGCGGAGGAGGCCATGACATGCTCGACGGTCATTGTGGTATTGATTCCCACACGCCCTGACTGCGACCATTCCGGCAGATCGGCACCTTCGATCCAGGTCACGGTCTGCCCCGTCATGTAGTTGGTCGTCGCAATCGACAGGGCGCGCAACCTGCCCATAGCAATATTGCGACTGACACCGCTGAGCACACCGTCTTTAGCGTCAAACCTATCTTTCAGGTAATTTCTGAGAGGTTCCGTGTCAACAAGGCCACGCCGATCCTCTTGTCCTGCCGAAGCAGCCCGTCCTCCGACGACATGACGAAGAAAACCTCGTATGAACTGGAAACTGGAAGCCGGCGTAAAGACTTCGTGCTCATGCACTTCCTCCCAGATCCTGACCAGACTACCAGCAGCATCCGCAAAACCGCCATCGTAATTGGCCAGATGAGCGGCATTAATCGCACCGGCCGACACTCCATTGAGGATAGAAAAATTGGACTCCGAAAAAGCCTCGGCAACATACTGCAGCACACCTGCCTGATAGGCTGCCCGGGCGCCGCCACCACTTAAGACCAACGCAAATCGGTCGGGCTGGGGCGGCATGCCCATCACGTGCCGGAATGCGTCTCTGATGCGATATCTCACATCACTGGGAATCATAGACCGGGAGCGAAACGAGAATGGAGCTCGCATGAAAGAATAAGTCGGGCGTGTCTAATGTGACCATAAGGGTGAATACAAGGACCGGTCAATCGTGACACCCGTATTTCATGTTGTTTGATTTCATAGTATCTGATGTGGATGATACCATAGCTGTCAAACACTTATCAAAAATACCTAAGGATGCCATCTCGCATTCTCTTCGTTTTTGTAGACGGAGTAGGCATCGGACCTGCCGGAGAGGCCAACCTGCTGTCGACGTTGTCCCTGCCTGCTTTCTCTATGATCGGCGGAGGCCAACCGTGGCAGGAACCGTTCAAGGCCATTCGTTCAGACGACCATGTTTTCTATTCCATAGATCCTAATCTGGGCCTCGATGGACTTCCGCAGAGTGGTACGGGACAGGCATCACTTTTTTCCGGAATCAACTGTGCTGAGATAGCCGGAAGACATTACGGCCCGTATCCACATTCTACCTCCCGGCCGATCATCGAAGAAAGCAATTTGTTCACTCGCCTGATTCGCGACGCGGCCATTTCAAGGGACGAGCTGGCATTCGCGAATGCATATCCAGAGAGATTCTTCTCTTACGTGCGAACCACGAACCGCTGGACCGTGACCACGCTCTGTTGTATGAGCGCGGAAATACGTCTTCATTCCGACGAGGACCTGCTCCAGGGTCGCGCGATTGCAGCGGACATTACCGGGGCCGGATGGCCCGGATCACCTGTACCGACCATCGACGAAAAGACTGCAGCAAGACGTTTACGTGACCTGAGTACAAAAAACAGGCTCACGCTGTTCGAGTATTACCTCACCGACAAAGCCGGCCACGGACGTCCGGGGGCAAAACCCGACGCCGTGCTGAGATCACTCGATGCGTTCTTCGGCGAACTGATCGATACCCTGCCCGATTACGTGACGTTCATCCTGACCAGTGATCATGGCAATCTGGAGGACATCTCGACTCGGAGCCATACGCGCAATGGAGTGCCCTTCGCAGCCATCGGGCCTTTAGCTCCGCATTTTCACGATCTCAAATCGATCCTTGATGTTACTCCGGCGATCGTCCGAGCATTAAGAGACAATCCCGTACTGTAGATGTCGATCGAAGCTGCTCAATCGGTTAGTCGGCCGGTGAGAAGCTCATGGATCAAGGATGATGCATCGTAGATGGAGTCCAGCGATTCCATGATTCCTCGTACGTCGACCGAGACGGCACGCTGCGTCACATCGAGATAAATGTATTCGTTCGGAAGCGCATCGATGTTGCTATCGAAGACAAGCCCGACGAGCTCCAGGTTGCGATTCAATACAGGTGATCCCGAATTGCCACCCGTGATGTCGTTGGTAGAGACAAAATTGATTGGAGCGGAGAGATCGACATCCCGGCGACGATCGATCCATCGCTGAGGAATCCGCCAGTCTTCATAATCCGTGAACGAATAGTACCGGTCATAAAGTCCTGCGATGGTTGTGAAGGCGGGCGCAATCGTTCCGTTATACGGATAACCTTCAATCACCCCGTCAGCAATTCGGAGAGAGAATGATGCGTCAGGTGGTATTCCCGTACCGTAGACTGCGAAGCGGGCCTGCGCCAGACGAGCCGTCAGCGCATCCTCTCTTGCACCAAGGGTCGCAACCTGGCCCGCAAGTGCAAGATATGCCGGGCCAACAGCATTGATGATCTCGACCATTACATCATCACTGCCGAGAAAACCGTCGTCCATGAGGGATTCGTACCGAAGTGAATCGTTGAGCGCGGTCGAATCCACGAGCTGACTCGCCAGTTGCCCCGGATCGGCATTACCGAGAATCCGGCGCACGGTCGGGTCATTCGGGCCCAGATGATACTTGAGATCTCTTAGACGCGCCGCAAGCAGATCGACCTCGAGAGCATCCGGATAAAACTCGGTCTCACGGGCCGATTGACGGATCTCCTCTGTGTCTTCGGGTGGAAATCCACGCTGTGTCATGAGGCTATGGATATATCCATAGAGCGCCCGGGTCAGAATCTGAGAGTCAAGCATGCTTCCAAAAGCGGTAAAAGCGGCTGCCCGGTGCGCCATCGAAACTCGGGCCTGCTGGAGGTCTGCGATCTCGTCGAGGGTCCCGCGGTACAGCGTGCGCAGAGAATCGACCTGGTGGATGGTCCGACGGAGTTCTTGTTCTGCAGCCTCTCTGCGGCCAATCAGGTCAGGATCTCTTAGACCCCGAAGCTCACCAGTCTGCGATTTAATCTGATTGGTGATGGACAGGTATGAGGAGCGCATCCCGGTTTCCTCCGCCGTTTCGGGATCCGCCTCGATGTGCCTCTCAAAAATTGCCGCCCGTTCAGCCAGAACCTCCAACAGGACGGGCAACTCGTAATCCCGTTCGTACCTCAACTGCGACACCGTCTTTAGACGACTCGTTGAGCCCGGGCTTCCCACCACAAATACGACATCCCCCTCTGAGGCCCCGGTAGTGCGCCATCGAAACTCGGGCCTGCTGGAGGTCTGCGATCTCGTCGAGGGTCCCGCGGTACAGCGTGCGCAGAGAATCGACCTGGTGGATGGTCCGACGGAGTTCTTGTTCTGCAGCCTCTCTGCGGCCAATCAGGTCAGGATCTCTTAGACCCCGAAGCTCACCAGTCTGCGATTTAATCTGATTGGTGATGGACAGGTATGAGGAGCGCATCCCGGTTTCCTCCGCCGTTTCGGGATCCGCCTCGATGTGCCTCTCAAAAATTGCCGCCCGTTCAGCCAGAACCTCCAACAGGACGGGCAACTCGTAATCCCGTTCGTACCTCAACTGCGACACCGTCTTTAGACGACTCGTTGAGCCCGGGCTTCCCACCACAAATACGACATCCCCCTCTGAGGCCCCGGTAGTGCTCCAGCGAAAATAATTTGGAGACTGGACCGGAGCGCCACTTGCATCATACGCACGTAAAAATGAGTAGTCGAGGTTGTAACGCGGGTAGGTGAAGTTGTCCGGATCACCGCCAAAATACCCGATCTGGTGCTCGGTTGACATTACGAGTCGGATGTCCGAGTAGCGATGAAAGGTATAGGCTTTGTACTGAGCACCCTGGTAGAGTGAGACGATTTCCACAACCAGCGAGGAGTCCTGCGCCTGAGCGCTGGCCGTCAATTCCGCCTCTACCTGTTCGATTCTGGATTCTCGTACCTGCGACCGACGCTGAACATCCTGAATTCGATCCAGGCCCTGAGCTATGCGAGGCGTGACGTCCTCGATGGATATCAGCTGGTCGACATGCAGGTCGGGGACGACACGCTCCTGGTCCAAAGAGGCTGCTAAGAATCCGTTTTCGAGGAGATCCTCACCCGATCGCGAGACTTTCTCGACGCTCTCTCGCGCGCAGTGGTTATTCGTCAGGATTAATCCGTTCGGTGACACAAACGACGCCGAACAGTACTCTGCGAACCGTAATGCACCAAGCCGCGCATGATCAAACCACGATGAGTCCGGCGAAAATCCGTACGCATCAGCAAAGTATTCCAGCGGAGGATTATCGAACGTCCACATCTTGCCGAAATCGAACTGATCGAATTCGACCGTCGGTTCGGAGACAGTCGCAGAGTCTCGGACGACCGGTTCAACGTCTTGTATGGTCGGGGCTCTCGAGGGACGCTCCGTAACGACGACGGTTTGCTGCGGAGTACGGCATCCGGCGACGGCCATAATCCCAATCAGCAGCGCAAGACGGATCGGTCGGAGCATAGACTTCGAAGAGGGTAACACAGTGGGTGACAGAGACATACTACCTCATTACCATCGAGCCGGTACGTAACTCCTGCACGATGCGATCCGCATCGTACACTGCATCGAGCGCTTCAATCATTCCCCGGGAGTCGACCGAGATGGTCCTACCCGTTTCCGTCACATAGATGAACGATGACGGCAGGAATTCCAGATTACCGTCGAAGGCCAAACCGACGACCTCAAGGTTCTGGTTCAGGACTGCCGATCCGGAGTTACCGCCGATGATATCATTCGTTGACACGAAATTGATCGGAGTAGACAACTCCAGATCCTGAGGTATCGAGACCCAGTTGTCTGGGAGGTCCCATTCCGTTCCCGGTCCAAACGAGTAGTAGCGATCGTACATGCCATAGAACGTCGTGTGGATCGGGGCGATGGTTCCGTTGTAGGGATATCCTTTTACGATACCGTCTGCGATTCGCAGGGAGAACGTTGCATCGGGTGGGATATCGGTGCCGTAAATGTCGAAGCGGGCACGTCCCAGACGGCTGCCGATGTCTTGCTCCTGCGCGGATATTCCGGCGATAGCGCTCTGGTAGTTCGCATAGATTGGATAGACCGACCGGGCAAGTTGCACGGCGGGATCCTCTGCGAGCGTCCCTGCCTCTAGTACGGCCGCCGTAGCTGCAGCATTCGTCAGGGCGGATTCCTCAATGATCGCACCTGCCACTTCCGCGGCCGATCGTCCTGCAATCAATTCCGCCAATTGATCCGATCGCTCAGCAAGATGCAGATTGAACATTTCCACACGATCAGCCAGATACATTTCCTGCAGGGGCTCGGGCTGATCCTGAATGCGGCTGATCTGATCTCGCAGCTGCGCCAGGGATTCCGTCTCAGCGCCTTGTTCTTGCTGTTCCAACAGGCTTGCCGCGAGCATCGCCCGACGCATCACGGAAGATCCAAGCGAGGAGTTGGGTGCAAGCCCCGAGAATGCCGCATACTCATCCAGCATTGCAATACGTTGCGCCTGCAGATCAGCCATCTCGTCGAGCAGCCCGCCATATGTTTCCCGAAGATCCGGATCGGATTCGATGGCCTCCCGAAACTGCCTCTCGGTATCGCGTCTGCGTGCCATCAAAATCTCGTTTTCGAGGCCACCTACACGCCCGGTGTATAGCTTCTGCACATTTAGCATCGAGAAGAGCTGATTTCGAATGGCATCGGATGCATCCACCTCATCGAGATACGCCTCCAGGGATGCGACGCGCCGGTTGACCCATTCCAGCATGTAGCGCTCAGCCACATCCCGCCGATACTCGAGCTGAGAGACCGTCTCCAGCCGGTTCGTCGATCCCGGATTTCCAACCACGAAGACCGCCTCATCCTCCGCTGCGCCGTTCGGACTCCATGCGAAATAATTGGCCGTCTCGAGCGGACGGTCATTCTCATATACCCTGAAAAACGTCATGTCCAGAGCATATCGAGGATAACTGAAGTTGTCCGTATCCCCTCCAAAGTAGCCGATCTGCAGTTCGGGCGTCAAGACGAGACGCACGTCCGTATATCGTCTGAACGTGTATGCCGAATATCTGGCCCCGTTGTAAAGCGAGATGATCTGCACGATGTGCCCCTCGGGCGTGCCCGCAAGAACGCGCGCGTGGGCCGCACTGATGGCGTCCTCCCGTGCTGCAGCTCGTTCTGCGTCGGTCTGCGCATCCGTCATGGCAGCATAGATCTCCTCGGTAACGTCCTCGATCGCAACCAGCTGATCGGCATACATCGTCGGAGCCTGCCGCTCATCCGCCAGCGTCTGTGCGTAGAAACCTTCATCCAGAAGATTCTCTCCTTCCCGTGTGACGGCGCTGACGTGCGTGCGCGCACAATGATGGTTGGTCATCACGAGACCTGAGCTTGAGACGAACGATGCCGAGCACCCTGGAATACGGAGCGCACTCAGTCGGGCGCGATCGAACCATGCGTCATCCGCCTGAATTCCATACTCCTCCTGGAAATACTCGGTCGGAGGGAAATCAAAGGTCCACATGCGTCCCGAATCAAAACGGCCTGCACGAACCGTGTCCTGGGGAGCAACGGGCGATTGAGAATAGCTTGCGTCTGGGATCAGAAGCACCACCAGCGTGATGACTGCAACAACTACCTGGCCGAGGGCGCCGCGTTGGAGAGGTTTCATAGGACGATCCATCCGGATTAACATTCGACGTGGCTGAGGATACGGCGCCGGGGAGAAACCTGCTTTTACAGATTGGGATTTTCCTCTGATTTAATCGAATGACAAATCGTGGGAAACCTGTTACGACATCCGCGTTAATACGGCCCACATGCGAAAGTGGCGGAAATGGTAGACGCGCCAGACTTAGGATCTGGTACCTTTAACGGGTGTGGGGGTTCGACTCCCCCCTTTCGCACCAACTGAATCTCCTTCCTGTACCTCTCAGGAAGAAATGGAGTTGTTTCGGCGCCGCACCAAGCGCGAAGCAATTTATCTGGCTGTGGGAGAGCCACCAGGCCCCGTCGCTCTCCTCAGCGCTTAAGCCAGGGATTTCCGTCCCGCGCCTCACTTCTCGCGGTCGAGTGTCATTTCGAAGAACTGGGTCCACGTCTGTCCCTCATCACGACTGAATTCTCCGACTTCGTACCACTGACCGTGCTCGTTCAGGTTGATTGTATAACGGATGTTAGAACCAATCTGCCACATCAGATTTTGATTGCCCACCTGAACGATCGGTACGGCGCCCTGTCCGCCGGGAAGAAACGTTCGCATCACGAGATCGTCGGCCTCTTCATCATAACCTATAAATGCAACCGCTTGATGGACAACGTGGTTCGTGTCCACGGCCGATACGCCGCGTCCTTCTATTAGGATGACTTCGCCATTGAGGAGTGGCGTGATTCGCTCCGTCTGCAGGATTTCGTGTCGTTCACCCGAGGGGAAAACGATCCATCCATCGCCCCGCCAGTCGCCGACCAGAAAATCGAGTGCTGCGATCTCCTGGGCTGCGGTAGAAGGTTGGTCTACGGAATGAGACAGTGCATTGTGGACAACGAAGGAAAAGAAGCCCGCGATCAGGAGTGCTTTCATGTCTAAGGGGTTCAGTTTGGGAAGACGTACCTGAGCGTCCCTGAATCCACCAACTAAATCACTCGGATAGGGGCAGGGATGACGTAGCTGCCGGCGAAGCTGCGTTCAGCAAGCTGTCTCAGAATCGTACACTCCAGCCCGTGGTCCTGAATCGCCTGCCAGTAAACGATTTCACTGCCGCGTGCGGACGTCTATCAGATTGTCAGCCTGCTTCGAAACCGCTAATTCTTCGATAACCGAATCACCTAATAATAATTGCCGACACCACGTTCCGATGGTTAGATAACCGTTACATGTACGCTCTGGCCATTTGCAACGGAGTCCGGGCGGTACATCAAGCAGCCCGTTTACTTCCCAGAGGAAGTCGTCTTTGCACGGATTATGGGACGAACTCTGGAGTGGTACGACTAAGATTACGGAGGAGGCAATGCAATACGTAATACGCGGTTCTTCTTTCCCGACGTGCCGTACAGAGCGAAGAATAATAGTCTCGGCGTGCTCTGATCTAGAGAAAATGAAGAGCACAGAAAGAGCAGAAAAGGTGGCGGTCGGCGTCGGTACGTATAGACGAGTGAGGGCGAGGAC
>CBFGXY010000063.1:0-8462 GCA_965652945.1 uncultured bacterium | reverse complement strand
CGCATCCGGGCAAATACATCGGATCGAGATCGGCGAAGGACGTGTATTGATTGATAATCAGCCCGTAGCGGATGAAGCTTTGCCCTCATCGTTTGATAGCCTGACGATACGTGCAAGCTTTCTGATCGAACCGTCGGCACGCGTCTTCCTGCAGGCAGAGGGCATGCTCTATGAAGTGACGGCAGCGGGTGTTCGAGAAGTTGGCGTGGCGGAGCAGTTATTGCCGGTGCCGGTCAATAGCGATGCCTTGGACTCGGGCACTCCGGTGCGTTTCGCCTCTGAGAGCCCTCGGCCCGGAGGCCAGCCAGATAGCGCAATGATGGAACAGGCGGAGCTGTTGCGAGAACGCGCGCGGGAATTGCAGAGAATATCATTCGAGTTGCAGCAATCGAGGATGCAGTCGGACCAGCTCTTCGACATGATTGAATCCATCCATCGAAGCGCCACCGAGACCGAGCGAGTCGCCCGCTCACTTCCACATATCCAGGCCCAGCGGTACATGCAGGAAATGCGTGAACGAAATACCGAACTTTACGAACGGCTCGTTCACGAACAAGCTCTGGATCGAGAGACCATCGAACTGTCAACCAGGATTCGAAGCCTCGAGGAAGGACCTGAGCGTTCGGAACTCGTCGGGAGGTTACGAGCGCTTCTGGTTGAAAGCCTTCAGATGAAACAGGACAACCGCAGGCAGGAAATCGCAGAATTGGAGGAAAGACTCGGCTCTCTCCAACGGCGACACGAGCGGCGCGAACGGCACTTTGATCGAATCGTCGAACGGCGGCTCAATGACTTGATCAAGGACGAGAACGAGAACTGATCCGGGGATGCAACACGTTGTCCGGATTATTCAATGACTAAGCTTTCGGGATAAATGGGGGTGTATTCATTCCTTCCTTCGAGACGTCCCCTTTCCCATACCCCGGGGATAGACCTACTTCCGAACGCTCATTACCAGTAGATTCTGGGTTACTGAGATTTGAGCGCAAGAGGTCAGATTGGATGTAGTCTGACCCTGAGGATCAATCGAGCCGGCAGGATGCGCACCAGTGGTAGATTTGGCCGGTCAGGTTTCGGTTCTGCCGCTCCCGTTACGTTTGCACGAAGAACGACATTGCGTTTGTGCGCTTAAGGCGCGATTTTTTCTCCTCACCGCACACTGACGGATCAGAGGCATTATTTTGGCGTGCCTGCGGTAATCTGTTTGTTTACCGAATTGATTCCAATGAAAGTCGCGATCGTTCTTCCGTTCCTGATGGTAGCCTCGATGGGTGCTGCACTCATCGATTTGGAGGAATTTGAGCGTCCGCGTCTCGAGCGCGTCTCCATCACCGAACGAGCCGATCAGCAGGGTTATGTCGTACGCCTTCACTTGAGCGACCGCGTGCCGGCCTATAGCGAAGCGCGCCGCACCACGGGGACGACGACCGAGATCATCCTCTTCAATACCGAACGAGCGCGCCGAATACGCGAGGATGCTGCTTCGGGCCCTCTTGAGCGATACGCCGTACGAGCCGAGGGGAATCATCTTAAATTCGAGATGCATTTTGACGCATCCGTACCAGTAGTTGCGCGCGTATACCGTGACCGCGGCTCGCCCGATCTGCTCATTTCACTAAGTCCCCGAAACGACTCCCCGGCTGTTGCACAGGATGCGCCGCCCGTCATAAGGACATCCGATGCCGCACCGGCCCGAACGGTATCAGCGGGAGAACGATGGCGTCTGGACAAGGTGGTGATCGACGCTGGCCATGGAGGGAAAGATCATGGTGCGGTTGCCAACGGAGTTCGGGAGAAGGATGTGGTACTTGAAGTGGCAAGGAGGCTTGGGCAGTACATCGAAGACAACCTCGATGTAGAAGTCATTTATACCCGGACTGACGACCGATTTATCGAGCTTCATAACAGAGGCCGGGTCGCCAACGACGCCGGTGCCAAGCTTTTTATCTCGATCCATGCCAACAGCGCCCCAAACCGCGCTGCGCACGGCACCGAGACGTTCTTTCTCGGGCCATACAAGAGTGAAGAAGCACGCCGGGTGATGGAAAAAGAGAACCGGGTGGTGGAGATGGAGAGTAACCCTGAGAAATATGAGGGAATGGATGAAACCGCCCTCATCCGGCAGACGCTCGCCTACAGTTCCTTCGTGCGCAGCAGCCAGGAACTCGCCGATATCATCGAGCACCAGTTTGCAGAACGGGTGGGGCGGTCGAGCCGTGGTGTAAAACAGGCTCCGTTTTACGTCCTCTGGAGCGCGTCGATGCCGTCCGTGTTGGTTGAGCTCGGATTTTTGACGAATCGAAACGAAGCTGCCTTTCTCGCAAGCGACGATGGGCAGACCTATCTCGCAAGTGCTATCTTCCGCGCGGTGCGGGAGTACAAAGAACGATACGAACGAGGGCTCAATCTTGTCCGCACCGACTGAGCCCGCTGGAGATCTCTTCGAATGATTCAGATTGACGAGCTCGCTCGTGCGATTCGCAGTGTACCCGACTTTCCCTCCGCCGGCGTCATCTTTAGAGACATCACACCGATATTGAGCGATCGTCGATTATTGAACATGGCGGTCGACGCGCTCGCCGAGCCTTATCTGGACGCGGGTATATCGAAGGTGGTCGGTATCGAGGCGCGTGGCTTCATCCTCGGCGGACTGCTTGCAAACCGGCTCAACGCCGGATTCATCCCGGTTCGGAAGCGAGGAAAATTGCCGTATCAGACGGTGGGTGAGGTTTATGATCTCGAATACGGTGTCGACCATATTGAGATGCACCGAGACGCCCTTGAGCCGGCTGATCGAGTGCTCATCCACGACGATGTGATTGCAACCGGAGGGACGGCCGCGGCAGCGTTTCGTCTGGCTGAGCGGTTCGAAGCATCCGTGGCGGGCTATGCTTTTCTCGTGGAGCTGGAGGCTCTCGGAGGAAGGTCTAAACTCAATTCCGAGATACCAGTGCACATCGTCCTTTCCATGTAAACATCTGTTTTGATGATGCCTACCGCTCGCTTTTTCCGACTCATCCTTCCGGCCATTCTAATTGCTATTCTCACCGTACCCATGGGATGCGATACGCTGGATACCGGAGGAGAGGCGCTCATCACTGAGCGGGATTTCGATTTCGTTTTCAGGACCTCCGGCGATCAGCTTGCAGGAGGCGCAACGATCTCATCTGAAAGCAAACTCGATGTAGGGGCGGCGCTCGCCGAGATCGGCTTTGCGAAAGGGGATATCGTAAGCGCCGAGGTCGTGGGTGCTCAGCTCAGACTGGTTCAACCACTTACCAGCTCGCTGAGCGACATTGTTTCGTCAGCCTCCATCCGGCTGAGTTCGGGGGGGAATCAGACGACGGTGGCGCAGGTTTCAAATATCGGCAGCGGTGCCTCGGCAAATATGGATACCGCCGGAGGAGACATAGGCGCGATCACTCGGGCATCCTCGGCGGGAGTAACACTGGTCGTCGTTCCGGTATCAGGAGACCTGCCGGCAGGCAACTACGTCTTTCGTGCGCGACTCAGTATCAGGATGACCCTCGAAGGAGTCTGACGACCTACTTCGTCGTCACTGCGATGCAGGAAATCTCGATTCGAGCGCCGCGCGGCAGTGCTCCCACCTGGATCGCTTCTCGTGCCGGGGGCGCCTCCGAGAAGTATCGTGCATAAACGTCGTTAACCGTCGCGTAGTCGTTGATATCGGTAAGGTAGACGGTGCAGCTGACGACGTTAGCGTACGACATGCCTGCCGATTTCAGGATACCGCCTATATTCTCGAGCACGCGTTCCGATTCTTCTTCGATCGTGCCCGATACCAGAGCTCCGGTCTCAGGATCCAGAGGTATCTGCCCCGAACAGTAAAGGGTGTCGCCGGCGAGAACCGCCTGACTATAGGGTCCAATGGCAGCCGGTGCAAGGGATGTCTTTATTCTCGAAATTTGCGACACGGGACGACTCGTAGGCGAAAATATAAATGTGAACCTGAATCACTAATTTGCCACCGAAAGCACAGCTTATCCAAGCGAATATTGCTTAAAGACCCCCTTGTCTTGAATTAAAGGCTCTGAAATAACATGGATTTACGATTAAGAGGCCGAGTGGCCTTCGTGACGGGCGCAAGTGGAGGCCTCGGGTATGCAACGGCGCTTGAACTCGCTCGGGAAGGATGTCGCGTTGCAATCGCATCCCGTAGTCGTGAACGAATCGAGGAGGCCGCCGATCAACTTGCAACGGAGGCAGGTGCGGATCGCTCCGACTTGTTACCCATCGTGTGTGACGTAACGGATGAGGCCCACATCAGGGAAGCAGTCGATGAGGTGGTGGAGAGGTTCGGGCCCATCAACATTTTGATAACGAACGCCGGTGGACCTCCCTCGGGCTATCTCGCGGACTTCGACGCCGATGACTGGCGCAAGGCCATCGAGCTCAACCTCATCAGCACGGTCAATCTGGTTCGACATTCGCTTCCGTCGATCCGAACTGCTGCAAAGGAATCGGGACACGCCCGCATCATCATGATCTCCTCGGCATCGGCAAAGCAGCCCATCCCAGATCTCTACCTGTCGAACGCGGCCAGAGCTGGAGTACAAGGATTTGCAAAGAGCCTTGCGGAAGAAATCGGACCGGAAGGCATCACGGTCAATACGGTGCTTCCGGGATACACGAAGACGGATCGGCTGAGTGATCTGTCGGCCGCCGTCTCAGCCCGCACGGGTCAGGATCAGGCGGAAATCGAAGAAGGGTGGACGCGTCATAATGCCCTGAGACGATTGGGGAAGCCGTCTGAGTTTGCTGCCACGGTGACGTTTCTTGCCTCCAAGCAGGCGGGCTATATCACGGGTTGTGCGATTCCCGTGGATGGAGGTCGATCGAAGCATCTGCTTTGATCCGACGCTCGCTCCTGAGACGTTCACCCGCAATTCGGAAAATCTGATCGATCTCATTGCCCAGGTCGGTCGCACGATCATGCGGCAGGTCTACAATGAACGCAGAACCGGACGCGTTCGAGCCCGCCATATCGACCAATAATGACCGCAGTCCAAGACGCCTCTGGAAAATGGAAGACGTCTCATAAAAGACCTGAAACTTGGCTGCGGGAAGAATCCAGTACGTTTCAAGGAATACCCCTCGGCGCACGACGAGCGAATCGGAAGACACTCCGAAACCGTGAATCCTGTAATGACAGATTGCATAGTAGATCGCGAACGGGAGGAGCGCTAAAAGCCACCACGAATCGGACCAGATCAACCACAGAATCCCGACGATGACGGCCAGTGACAGTGACAGCCGGATGGCCGTCCTGCGGATCGTGATTCGGCTGACCCGTTCGATATCTACCTCGTGCTCTACATCGGCAATGTGAGGCAGGATAGACATGATTTCGGTCCATCGAGCCAGCGGCACGACTACGGTGCGACCGCCGGCGTCGCCCTCGGTGCCCATCGTCTGAATCTCCAGCCGGTACCACCCGAAGCTCTTCATCAACGGATTCGTCCGTATCGCCAGCGCCTGAACGCGCTTGCGGGGCACCGTTCTGTCAGCCACGGTGAGCAGTCCGTGGCGCATCTGAAGCTTTCCATCCTCGAGTGAAAGCCGGAAGCCGTGGAAGCGATTGAAGTTGACGATGATTCCCGTGATCCACGATAGAATCACAATCAGAAATACCGAGACTACTGCCAGTAAGAAGGTGGGCAGGCCAGACAACATGTCCACGACCTCGAACTGGTGCCCCAGTACCCAGTCCGCCAGGTCTTCGCCGTCGATGCCGAGATACTGAATGCCGGAAAAGAAGAGCGCGATGTAGAGTAAGGACAGACGAAAAACTCCAGTGAGAAGCACGCGGTCGGAGTTCATCTGAAACAGAACCTCGGCTCCATCCTCTACTTCGGGCTGAGATTCCTCGTGCGGAGGCGGGTCATCGGAAGCCTCCTCGGCAAGACGTTTGAATCTCTGGACCACGGCGCGGATCTCCTCGGCTTCCTCACGGCTCACATATTCGAGCGAGCCTTCCGTTGTGCCGCTTCCCGCTGTCTCGATGCTGACCTTCGCAATGCCCAGGATGCGGGCCAGCAGACTTCGTTCAATAGCGATGTTCTGGACCCGTTCGATCGGGATGTTGCGGTGCTGAACGGTGAACACACCACTCCGTATCACGACCTCTTTTGGATTGATCCAGTACCGAAATCGGATATATCGGATTACGATGGGAGGGATGGTCGACGTTACGATCACGAAGATGTATAACAGGACCAGGTAGACGTTTGCGTCTCCGCTACCCCGCCGAATGAGGGGCAGCATCAGCAGAGCGATCGCCGGAACGCTCAAAATGAAGCGTTGCACGAGCGTCGACGGGTGCAGACGGCGTCCTTCCTCGTACTTCTGAACATCCACCATCGTATCGACCTACAGGGCGTCTTCGAGGATGAAATGTTTCAGCCGGTCTCGCAGTCCCTCAGCCTCCTCGATATGCAGCCCGGGCAAGACCACACTGCTGCTTCGTGATCCCGCCGTGTGGACGATCAGCTTTCCGAGATCAAATTCCTTTTCCAGGATATTTTGCGAGACGTCGAGATGTTGAATGCGCCGCAGAGGAACGGTCGTTCGCACCCGGTTCAATATCCCTCGCTGCAGATGAAGCTCGTCTGCCATCAATTCATATCGCCAGAATCGGTAACGTAATGACGGAACGATGCTAACGATCAGAACCGACACCACGATAACGAATACTGTGGCAACACCTACAGGCAGGAAGCCCGTCTCATCTCCCATAAATTGAAACACCTCGTACACCGCTACCGCAATCGTGATCAACCCCCAGGTTATTCCCAGGCTGATTCGCCAGACGATCCGGACAGAAGGATGGAGTGGTTTCATCGTGCGTTTCGATTCAAAGGCCGTGGTCCCGGTAGCTCTTCCGTATGGCAAAGCACCGGTCCGGATCCATCCGGCGTGGTCAATACTTGATTGAGACGGCAGTTTCTGATACCCTCAATCTATAAGGAACCGTACATAAAAACGTAGACGACCATGGAGATCGACATAGTATCCGGTTTGCGGGAATCGGCGAACGCGGCCGTAAAAGTACCAGATGGCACCGATCTGATCTCTCGCTATAGAAAGGTGCGGGCCTTGACGGAGAAATTATGCGAACCACTTGAGCCTGAAGATTACGTCGTCCAGACCATGATGGACGTGAGTCCGACCAAGTGGCACCTGGCTCATGTCACCTGGTTCTATGAGACGTTCATCCTCCGGAAATTCGACCCCGATTATCGCCTGCTCAACGACCAGTATCCTTACCTGTTCAATTCCTATTACACGCAGGCGGGCGAGCGCCACTGCCGGGATCAACGGGGCTATCTCTCCCGCCCAACGGTTCGGGAAGTATACGAGTACCGGGAGTATGTGGATCGGAACATGATTCGGATGCTCGAGCGGATGAGCGACAGCGAGTTGAAGGAGGTATTTCCGGTCTTCGAAGTCGGTTTGAATCATGAGCAGCAGCACCAGGAGCTGTTACTCACGGATGTCAAACATGTGCTGTCGGTGAATCCTCTTCGTCCGATCTATCGAGAGCGAGAGAATGTTGCGCCGAACGTCTCAGGCAGCGTCCCGATGCGCTGGCACGCCATCGAGGAAGGTGTCTACGAGGTCGGTCATGCAGGAAGCAGCTTTTCATACGATAATGAAGAGCCTCGTCACCGCGTGTATCTGCAACCCTGTGAGATCGCCGGGCGGCTGGTTACGAATGCCGAGTATCTTGAGTTCATGGAGGACGGTGGTTATCAGCGGCCCGAGCTCTGGTTATCGGCAGGTTGGGCCTGGATCGAGGCCAATGGCTGGACGGAGCCGTTTTACTGGGAGAAAGGCGACACCCCTCGCGAGGTGTTCACGCTTGCAGGAAGGCAATTGCTTAATCCGGACGAGCCGGTCTGTCACGTCAGCTATTTCGAGGCCGATGCCTATGCCCGCTGGGCGGGCTATCGTCTTCCCACCGAACAGGAATGGGAAGTAGTGGCTGCAGAGGTCCCGATCGAAGGGAATTTTGTGCAAGACGGTGAACTCCACCCGATGCCGGCCAAGGGGGGCGTGGATCATCATCCTGAGCAGATGTATGGTGATGTCTGGGAATGGACGAGGAGCCAGTACTCTCCGTACCCCGGTTTCAAACCTCTGGAGGGTGCGCTCGGCGAATACAACGGCAAGTTCATGTGTAACCAGTTTGTACTTCGTGGCGGCTCCTGTGCCACTTCCGCCGACCATATTCGTCCGACATATCGCAACTTCTTTGCTCCGGAGAGTTGCTGGCAGTTTACAGGCATTCGTCTGGCCCGGGATGTCTGACGGGTCATCCAACTCCTCATCTCTGTACATGCACATATTAACATGAAGAACGCCGATACTACGGCGCTCGATGTGGTTCTCCAGCTTCAATCCCGATTCCGCGGCCATCCGCGAGAAACCTTCGACGGTGT
>CBFGXY010000062.1:0-8464 GCA_965652945.1 uncultured bacterium | reverse complement strand
TGTCGTGGTCGGCAAGACGGGTGCGCCAGTACTCCAGGCTCTCAGGCGGGATCGCAAACGGCACTTCCGAAACCTGCCCCGAGCCTTCCCGAGCCGGAGACAGTTCGGGCCACGGAAAAAATGTGATGTCCGTTCCCGGCGTGCCTACCGCATCCGCATAAAACAAGTGATACGTTCCGGGAGAATCCTGATTGACGCTGCGTTTCACGAGGCGCAAACCCAGAACTTTCGTGTAGAAGTTCAGATTCTCGCGAGCATCTCCCGCGATTGCCGTTACGTGATGAATCCCGAAAACCTGCTTGGAAGTGCTCATGAAGATGAGATCGGGTTAGAGTTCGTCAAGAGGCCCGACTGCCCGTGGTCGGCCAATCAAACCTGAGGGCCGCATTGAAGTACGAGTGTGTCCGTGTAAACAAAACCACGCGAACTGATATCGTTTCGCCGAGGGCGTTCGGCGCCATCCGGTGGACCGACGCGTATACGGATCCTTGAACGGTGGGACAGCTCCCGCCACACGGGGTTTCATCGGATCCCTATCACCACTGACCGGGTGATAACATTATCCCCTTGAAGGTACTTGTGTTACGGTAAATCAACTCCATGACGCTCCTTTCGCTCGAAAATGTCAGCAAGAGTTACGGCCTGAAGCCCCTTCTGAAGGACGTCACCTTCAGTCTCGCTCAGGACGAGAGGATGGGGATAATAGGTGCCAACGGGTCCGGAAAGTCGACCTTGCTCCGCATCATTGTGGGTGAGGAGCAGGCTGATTCGGGTCGGGTGATGCGGTCAAATGATCCGGTTATCGGATACCTGCCGCAAGAGCCATCATTCGGCGCTGGTCAGACAGTACTGGATGCCGTTTTTGATGATGGGAACGAGTCGCTGAGGTTGCTGCATGAGTACGAAGCAGCCTGCAGGGCGCTTGAATTGTCGGGAGGTACGGATGAGGAACTGCTCGAGCGCGTCGCTTCGCTCTCTCACAGGATGGATGTAACCGGTGGATGGGACCGGGAGGCGGAAGCCCGCATCGTGCTGGGACATCTGGGGATCACCGATACGGATGCGTATGTCGATACACTTTCGGGCGGTCAGCGTAAACGGGTGGCGATGGCACGTGCGCTCATCCTCCAGCCGGATCTCTTGGTTCTGGATGAGCCGACAAACCATCTCGATGCCGACACCGTGGCCTGGCTCGAGACATATCTCGCATCGTTCACCGGCGCACTGCTACTGATAACCCATGATCGCTACTTTCTCGATCGGGTGACGAATCATATGCTTGAGATCGACGGGGGAAGTACGCTTCGGTTTGAGGGAAATTACTCGCGGTACATCGAGCTTAAGGCTCAGCAGCAAGAGCAAATTGAAGCAGAAGAGCAGCGCCGCGCGAATCTTGCCAGGCGTGAACTTGCATGGCTCAGACGTGGCGCAAGAGCAAGAACGACCAAGCAGAAGGCGCGGCTGGAACGAGCAGAACGACTGATCGCCGAGCCGGACGTCCAGCGGGCAAAGTCGCTTGAGGTGTCGGCCGCCTCGCGCCGACTCGGCACGCGAGTCATCGAAGTCGAGGGCATCTCAAAGTCGTTTGACCGGAGGAAGCTGATCGAGGACTTCTCATACACCTTCACCCGCGAGGACCGGATCGGCATTATCGGACCGAATGGATCAGGCAAGACTACCTTCCTTGAAATGATAGCTGGTCGCATCCCGCCGGACGGTGGGTCGGTTCGAACAGGGTCGACGGTCGTCGTCGGATACTATGATCAGGAAAGTCGCGCACTCGACGATGACAAACGCGTGATCGAGTATATCCGCGATGTCGCAGAGAATGTTCGCACGTCCGATGGTTCGATCATTACTGCGAGCCAGATGCTCGAGCGTTTTCTTTTTCCCACGAATTTGCAGTATTCACCGATCGGCAACCTGTCGGGCGGCGAGCGGCGGAGACTGTATCTGCTGCGCGTCCTGATGGGTGCACCGAATGTTCTGTTGCTCGACGAGCCCACGAACGATCTCGATATTCCAACACTTCAAGCACTTGAGGAATACCTCGACGATTTCGGAGGGTGCCTCATCGTTGCGTCGCACGACCGGTATTTCCTCGATCGCACCATCGATCACCTCTTCCGGTTCGAAGGTGACGGAGACGTGCGCGCCTTTCCCGGTAACTATACGGCGTTTCTCGAGAAGAAGGCCGCAGAGGAGAAAGCTACTCACCAGGGCAATCCCGTAAAAAGCAGCAAGCCTTCGAGAGCCGTGCGAAAGGCTGACCATGCTTCCGACCAAAATCGCAAGTTGACCTACGGCGAACGGCTCGAACTGGAACGAATCGAGAAATCGATTGAGGAGGATGAAGTGCGTCAGTCCGAACTCGAATCAGCCCTGACATCGCCTCCGGAGGATCTGACTGCACTCACATCGATCACACAGGAGTTAGACGAGGTCGTAAAGCGGCTCGAGGATGCGATGGAACGCTGGGCCGAGCTCGCGGAACGATTGTGAAGGGTGATCGCGCGAAAGTCATGTCTTGTCGATCGGGATACCAGAATGTAGGCTTTCGGTCAGAGCACACCGCTGAAGGTAATAGTCTGCTGATGGCTAATAGTTGAGAGGTCCCCTTTCTTGCCGTAGTACCACCGTCCGACGTATGATTGTCGGTCACTTATGCTGCTAAGCGTCGTCCTCATCGAGCCTCGCCGACCGGCCAACCGAATCCATATATAATCCTATGCGCCTGAAAGACCTCGAGAGCAGGGCATTTCTGACCCTTGTCATAGGGATAAGTATCGTATTCATTTGGCTGGTCAGCGACTTCCTGATGCCGGTGTTCTGGGCGGCCGTACTGGCGATTCTGTTTCGGCCAGTTTCAAAGAAGCTGGAAGCGCGGATACCCGGGCGGCCTTCCATCGTGGCGATGCTTACCACGATCATCGTTACGCTGGTGGTATTGATCCCCATCGGACTGCTGTCGGCAGCCGTCACACAGCAGGCGGTCATTCTGTATCAGCGGATCGCGACAGGACAGGTCGACCTGCAAGCACCTATCGACTTCGTCGAGCGGCAGGTCCCGCTCATTTCGGATATGCTCAGCGACTATGGGATTGAAATATCCAACCTGCGCACCTCGATCGAATCAGCAGCGATGAGCATCAGTCAGTACCTGGCTACTCAGGCACTGGCAATGGGCCAGAACGTGATCATCGTGACGGCCCTCTTCGCCATGATGCTCTATTTTCTATTCTTTTTTATTAGAGACGGCGACACGATCGTCGACGGCATGGTGCGCGTGCTTCCGCTTGGTGATGAGCGTGAACGGAGGCTCTTCAGCAAATTCGCGGAAGTTGCCCGAGCCACAATCAAGGGCACGCTCGTGGTTGCAAGCGTCCAGGGCGGTATCGGCGGTGTGTTGTTCTGGATCGTTGGTATTGAGGGCGCCGTTTTCTGGGCTGTCGTAATGGGCGTTCTCTCGTTGCTTCCAGCTGTGGGCGCTTTTCTTGTTTGGGGTCCGGCGGCAATTTATTTCTTCGTCACAGGTGTATACTGGAAAGCCCTGCTGCTGGTAGTCGGCGGATCGCTCGTAATTGGCCTGATCGACAACATTCTACGTCCCATTCTCGTCGGGCGAGAAACACAGATGCCTGACTACCTCGTGCTGCTCACGACGCTCGGTGGTCTGGCGGCATTCGGCCTGTCTGGATTCGTAGTCGGGCCGGTTATCGCAGCGTTGTCGCTCGTGCTATGGAATATGTTCGCAGATGAGTATGCCCCGGTGGATTCCTCGGAAACCCGTCCGATCATTACGTCTGAGCCGGACGCCGACGCGGCAGACTACATAGACATGTCTGCAGCGGAAGGTGATGAATCGCGATCAGAATGATCATGCGGCGCCTACTTCCTGGCCCTGTTTTACCGGCAGTTCGACGATGAACGTGCTGCCTCGTCCCGGTCGACTTCGCGCCGAGATCGTCCCATCGTGCCGCTCGGCAATTCTCCTGCAGATTGCCAGTCCAATTCCTGTACCTTCATATTCACTTCGGCCGTGCAGACGCTGGAACGGGCTGAATATGCGATCCAGGTACTTTTCCTCGAATCCGACCCCGTTATCCATGATCTCGATGTGGCAACGCATCTCTTGATCTACACCATTCTCACCGCCGATGACGGCCCCGGGCACTTCCCTCGTCCGAACGGTCACGCGCGGAGGTTCGTCATGGTGATGGAACTTCAAGGCATTGCCGATCAGATTCTGGAACAATTGCCTCATCTGCACGGGGTCTGCTTCGATCACCGGCAGCGGCCCGACCTCGACCGTTCCCCCCGTCTCGTTCAGCAGTACGAACAAGTCTGCCAGCACGTCTTCCATGATCTGGTTCAGGTCAATTTCTTCGAACGGCCGGCCCTGGGTTTCCACGCGGGAGAACTCCAGCAGATCTTTGATGAGTCGTGACATGCGTACGGCCGCGAGTTTAACGCGTTCGAGGTAGGATGCCGCGTTATCATCCATCACCTCGCCGTATTCCTCGAGAACGAGATCGGTGAACGTAGAGATCTTGCGCAGTGGCTCCTGGAGGTCATGCGATGCCACGTAGGCAAAGTCCTGCAACTCACGGTTGCTACGTTCAAGCTCCGCGGCGTGGCGCCTGAGCTGCTCCTCCCGCTGCTCCGCGGCCTCCCGCGCAACCTGCTCTCGGATGGCGCGCGCCTCGGCTTTGCGCGCGAGAATCTGCTCGGTGATGTCCGTCCCGGTACCGAACCAGCGAAAAATGTCGCCCGTTTCATCGTGGATCGGGACTGCTCGATAGAGGAAATGGCGATACTCACCTTCTGCATCGCGTATCGGGAACGTATCCTCCCATGCTTCTCCCGAGGCAAACGACAGCTGGATGCGCTCGACCACCCGGCGTACATGGTCGGGATGGATATGTCTCTGCCATCCGGATTCACGCAGTACCCTGATCGACTCACCCGTGTACATGGTCCACCTCCGGTTATACCAGAGCATCTGCCCGTCGGCGTCCGCCATCCAGGCAAGCTGAGGGATCGAATCTACCATCGTGCGAAATTCCTTCTCACGATCACGCAGGAGTTCCTCGGCCCGCTTCTGCGGCGTAATGTCTACCTCGCTGGCGACTACCAACTCGATTTCATCCTTCGCACCACGGATGGGTGCCGCCGAGTTCAGAAGGATCATCGGCTCGCCTTCGGGCCCGTCGATATGAATTTCGTCACCATCGATGGCCTGCCCCGACAGAGCGCGGTTGACCGCCCACTCCTCTGGAGACATCAACTGTCCTGTTCGGACGTTCCACCGCTGTACCTCCCCACTTCGGACCATGTCACTCTCAGCCGAGGTTCCCCAGATCCTGCGACTGGCGCTGTTGGAGAAGGTGATTCGGCCGTCGCGTTCGGCAACCGAGACGCCGAAAGGCAGGGCCTCCAGCACCGCCCTCAACCGCGACTCGCTTCGAAGAGCTTCTCGTTCCGCTTGAACCTGTGTCGCACTCAGCGCGGCCAGCAACAAGCTCAATACGCTACCAATCAATAGTATTGCCCACGGAGACCAGCGCGAGGCATCGGCCGCCATTGCATCCGTGCGAGCAAATGAGAGTGTCCAATCATGACCGGCAATGTTTAAGGTGACGACCTCATCGTATGCCGCCCCTGGAGCCGGATTGATGTTGTTTATTCGCGAGTCATGGAGCAGGTTCTCAGGATTCGTTCCGACGCCGTCGTAGATCCTGAAAGCCGAATTCACTCGTTCACGTGCATCAAAAATGCCTGCGAGCAGATCATCGGCTCTGAAAGGTGAATAAACGAAGCCGTGGAGCAGTTCGCGACGTCGCTCCACAGATTCCGGATCCGTTCCTCCTCGGTAAACAGGCAAGTAGATGAGGAATCCGGCTTGCGTGCGCCCATCTATTTCCTGAACCAGCGTGACCCGGCCCGAAATGGAAGGCTCGCCGGTGTCTCGTGCCCTTGCCATCGCCTGCTGGCGTACCGCTTCGCTGTACATATCGTATCCGAGCGCGGCGCGATTTCTCTCATCTAAAGGTTCCAGATAGATAATGGCGTCGCGACGCGGCGCATCGACTTCCGGCCACACGCGGAAATCCTCGAAACCGTTTCGTACCATCGCGTCAACCAGGCTGTCCTGATCCGAGACATCGAAATGCTGAGTGAACCCGACGCCCTGGATCCCCGGATACCGCGTCGGCAGATTCATATGCTCAGCGTAGCGGCTGAATGCCTGGTAGGTGATCCGGTCGTCTGCCGCAAAGAGACCGACGCCACCACGAAGAAGTGCGATATAGGTGTGGATGCGTGCCTCGACGCGCGCCGCCGTCGCCTGGGTCGAGTTCAAGAAGCGCTCGTCGCTACGGCCTCTCTGGAACTGGTACGACTGCCATGCCGCAAATACCGTCAGCAGAAGACTGACGATGAGGATGATCCAGGGAATAGGCGGGCGCTTCATCATAGCGCCGCCGGAAATAGTGGAACTGAAGGACACACGTGCAGGGAGATTACCGATCGTTGCCGCGATGGATCATCCCTCGCAACATTCGGCGGCAGGTTCTGGAAGCCTCTCATCCTGCAGCTAAAAATCAGTCTCAGATTCGTCCACATCGTGTCTCTCTGCCCAGATCCGTCAACCCCTTGCACAAGAATCAGACCGGGCTAACTTCAATTTGCGGAGGGATGTTATCAAAAACCTGAGAGAATAGCACTACACATCCCCAACAGGCATTCCTACACCCGCGGTTACATATTAGTTACCAGCATCCAACGTTGCGGAGTGATATTCCGATTTTAGCTCGCGGTCCAAGACAGCATTTTCGACCGCATCATCACGAGATAATGCCAGTAGGATCGGCAAGTTTTTCTTGCCGCAATTGCTTCTCCAGAATGAACGTCGCGAAGGGAATCACTGCCGCAACCATAGCCCACAGGATTCTCCCGAATGTCCACTTTCGATCGTATGACGTGTGAGCGACCGCAAGCATGTACAAGACGAACAATAAGCCGTGTGCCCATCCCACCCAGGTAACGGCCACATCGAATCCTGCTATATACTTCAGTGGCATTGCAAGAAACAGCAGGAGGAGGTACGACACCCCTTCTACAAACGCGATCGCGCGAAGTCGATCAATCGAGGAAGTAAAGTCCATTGAACCGCTGAGGAGAGATGCTCGTTATGCGTCGCGCAGATGGGGTTATCTTCCGCGCTGTGGATCGAGATCTCCACGAACGGTCGCCTGGAGATAGTGTTCAGCCCCGCTTCGCTATTCGCGAATTCCTCGGCTAAACATTTGCGGAAGCAAGCCGGACTTCGACCTTTCCATCTCGTTCACGGACGTCGAATGCCGCCTGAGGACGAGTTGCAGGACCATGCTTGATCGATCCGTCGCGCAGATCGAACACGCTATCGTGCCACGGACACTGGACGAAGCAACCATCGATCCGGCCTTCCTCCAGGGGCCCGCCCGCATGGTTACAGGTTGCATCGATCCCATACACGGTACCGTTGAAACGGAACAGCAAAACGGGATTTCCAGCCACGTCCGTCTTCACCGGCCTGCCGTCAGGGACGTCAAAACTCGACACGGTGGTCGTCCATTCTTCGGGCCCGGTTGCCTCGCTGTGATCGACACCGACCTTCAAGTTATAGACGAGGTGACCACCCAGCCAGGCGGAGGCCGTCGCAAGACCCATCCCCAGCAGGGACAGTGAAATGCCTCTGCCATGCCGGCCGCGTCTGCGTTCCCGTATGGACATCAGATAAAGAGCAACGTTCACTCCGTTGAGTGCTGCGTGGACCACCGTGGTAGGAGCCGCGGGTTTCTTCACGGCTGAGAAATCTGCGAGTCCCGTGGCGATGGTGGGTATCGCCGCACACGTTCCGACCTCAGCCAGCAGATCACCGATTTTCTGAAGTTGATGATCATTGCGGGAGAGCGCAAGCACATCCGTCAATGCGCCGATGCCCCATGCTCCGATCACAAAATCCGTCATGATTGGATGCACGGGATGCCCGAGCCACGTCCCATGCAGCATATCGACAGCCTTACGCACGGGCGTCCCGCCGCCCAATATGAGTTCATGTAACGTCCGGGATGAACGTTCAGCGTACGATTTCAGGCCCGGGATTCTTTGAATGAAGTCATCGACATATCGGGTGAACATGGTTGCCCTCGCTGGCAGTGGATTCTCAAGTGGCGGTCCATGCAAGGGAAGAAAAAATGAGATGGATCGCTGCTACGAGGTCGCAATAACTTTAACTATCGACCTGCATCCGTTTTTACTCCAGTTTATGACGAACTCTGAGATACGATGGAGACTTTTCAGCAATAGCGTCATATCTCTATTCCACATCCCATAAAAATGTCTACTTGATGCAATGGCCACCAAAAAGTGGAAAGCGGCACCCTCGATGCAGATCGAAACGGACAAGACCTACCGTGTCGTG
>CBFGXY010000061.1:0-8495 GCA_965652945.1 uncultured bacterium | reverse complement strand
TTGATCACTCTTATTCTGGTACCGCAGACGTTTGCTCAGCGGTTCGATATCCCGTCGCCCACGGGTCGATGGGTGTCGGATTTTGGCCAGATGCTTTCAGAGACTGAACGGCGATCGCTCGAACAAAAGCTGAGTGCCTACGCCGACTCCACCTCCAATCAAGTCATTATCGTGACCGTTCCGAATGTGGGCGGATCTGCGATTTCCGAGTACGCCGTTGAACTGGGCCGGCAGTGGCGTGTGGGTCAGCAAGAATACGACAACGGCCTCGTGATTCTGGTTTCAAGAGACGATCGCAATGTGTTCATTGCCACGGGATACGGCCTGGAGGGCGCCGTTCCGGACGCACTTGCGGGCCGAATCATACGCAGTGTAATCGTTCCCAATTTTCGGCAGGGGCAGTATTACGCGGGCCTATCGGAAGCGGTGAACATCATTATCGCAGCCGCTGCGGGTGAATATGAAGCATTACCTGATCAAGACTCGGATCCTGGCGTCGATCTGGTCGCGTTGTTCGTAATGCTCATCATCATTTTCTTCGTCATCAATGCCATCAAGTCCGGCGGCGGTGGTGGAGGCCGATACAGACGATCGCGCCACGGAGGCCCTCCAATCATCATCTGGGGAGGCGGCGGCTTCGGCGGAGGAGGTGGTGGATTCAGCGGAGGAGGATTCGGCGGAGGAGGATTCAGTGGCGGAGGGGGCAGCTTTGGCGGCGGCGGTGCGGGAGGAAGCTGGTAGATAACGGGCTCACATCTCGTTCTTGTTGATGATCATCCGACAGGCTCCGAACCGCAACTGATGGCCTTTCATCACATTCCAATCGAAGACTATTATCGCGATGTCCAGACTTAACGCACTGCTCGAATTCCATAGAGAGGATCCAGAGGATCCTTTTACGAGATTTGCGCTAGCCCAGGAATACGCAAAACTTGGCGATGAAAAGCAGGCCCTGAGCTATTACGAAGGCCTGGTAGATGATCAACCTGACTATGTGGGCACGTATTACCATCTGGGCAAGCTGTATGAGAAACTCGACCGAAATGACGAGGCACGTGCGACGTACCGCACCGGGATGGCTATCGCTCAGCAGCAATCGGACTTCCACGCGCGCGCCGAACTGAACGACGCGCTGCTCCAGCTCGAAGGGCTCGGCTGGGATGATATCTAAGCTCCATGGCATTCTCATCTGAGGTCCGCCGCTACCACCGTGCAAGCCGCACCGCGACGTACGGATTTCTAAGCGCCATGCCGCTGATCGTGCTGTACGAGATCATGATCGTTACGGCCAATCAGGGACGTATGGCACAGGTGCGAGTCGGTGCAGAGGTCTGGATGAAGCAGCTTCTCTCCTACGTCGGTGGAACGGGACTGGCGGTAATGGGTGCGATCATCCTGATCGTGGGAGCCGTGATTCTGTACCTCGAACGTCGTAAAAGCATCCCTCTACGGGCAAAGTATTTCGGGTGGATCGTCGCTGAAAGTGCCGTCTATGCAGTCGTTGTTGGCATTTTCGTGAGCGTGATGATCGGCGCGGTCTTCATGGCGGCAGCCCCTCCGGGCGTCGGCTTATGGACGAAGCTGGCACTGTCGATCGGAGCGGGCATCTACGAGGAGCTTTTATTCCGAGTCATCCTCGTCGGTGGACTGTTCTGGCTCTTGAAACGAGTCGTCTCTCCGAGACATCATGCCTACCTGCTTGCGGCCGTAATTGGCGCCGCCATCTTCAGTGCCGTTCATTATATCGGCGTCTACGGAGACCCGTTTACCCTGGCATCGTTCAGCTTTCGTTTCCTGTTCGGGCTGATATTGAACGGGATTTTCCTGTGGCGCGGCTTTGGGGTCGCTGCGTGGACTCACGCACTCTACGACGTAATGGTCGTCACGGGCATTCTTTGACACGGTCGCGCACCGATGAATCCCGGAGACAATCCGGGGGTAGAATCACCCGAGACTATTCATCCTCCGATTAGCATACACTTATATGAATAACGGACTTCGCACGGCAGCCTTAATGGCTCTGATGATCGTGCTCTTCGCATTGCTTGGGCAGGCAATCGGCGGCCAGCAGGGGATGATCATGGCGTTTTTCTTCGCCGTTATGATGAACTTTGCGGGCTACTGGTTCAGCGACAAGATCGTGCTCAAAATGTACCGAGCACAGGAGGTCGGCCGTGAAGATGCACCCGAATTGTATGACATGGTCGACCGGCTTCGTCAACGAGCGGGATTGCCTATGCCGAAGGTATATGTCATTCCTTCCGACCAGGCGAACGCCTTCGCCACGGGACGCAACCCCGCTAACTCCGCTGTGGCTGTAACCAACGGGATCGCCCGGCTGTTGACGCCGCAGGAGCTCGAGGGCGTTATCGCTCACGAACTCGCACACATCCAGAACCGGGATATTCTTACCTCTACGATCGCGGCGACTCTTGCAGCTGCAATCACGATGGTGGCGCGGTTCGCGCTGTTCTTTGGAGATCGGGACCGCAACGTGGTCGCTTCGATCGCTATGATGATCCTGGCGCCCATTGCGGCGATGATGATCCAGATGGCGATATCCCGTGCCAGGGAGTATGCTGCAGACCGAGACGGTGCAACCATCTGTGGAAATCCCAATGCGCTGGCGGATGCGCTTGCGCGCCTGCAGGCGGGAGCAGAGCGCCGACCGATGGAGGCCAATCCGAGTACGGCTCACATGTTCATCGTGAATCCGTTCGCCGGTGCAATGGATGGTCTGCGGTCCATGTTCTCCACGCACCCTCCAACCGAGGAGCGTATCCGCAGGCTCCGGGAGATGCGGGTCTGACACGCGGAACGATCCAAGCCGAACGTCTATACGAAAAAAGGAGAGGTCAAAACGGCCTCTCCTTTTTATTTGCATCGATGTGACGTCGGGTTACGCGAGCACCAGAATCAATTGTTCAACACCGGCGCGTTTACAGAGACGCTGGTCCCCGAACCAAACTGAAATACGATCTCGATCGAATCACCTTCGACGAGTTGCCTGTCGAGTCCCATCAACATCACATGATGACCTCCTGGAACGAGTGATACGGTGGATCCGGGAGGGATGACGATCGATTCCACCTCTCGCATACGCATTACCTCGTCCTCGATGGTGGTTTCGTGCAATTCAGTCTGTGCAGCTACGTCGACGGTAACGGCTATCAGCTCATCCATCCCCATACCGTTATTGGATATTTCAGCATAAGCCGCGGTCAAAGTAGCGATTGAATCGGGCATCGCCCTCACCCACACATCCTCAATCGTGAGAATATCAACATCCTCCGGATCTGCCGACTGCGAACCCGACCCGCAACCGATAAGAAAGATTAGAGCAGCGAGAAGGAAGCCCGTCTGATATTTCATCGATACGTCAGGTTACTGGAGAATGTGTCGTAGATCGTCCGCGATTTCTTCTGAGGACGTCCCAAAAGACCATACCAGTCGCATGCGACCGTCAGGATCGAGGAGCAACAAAGCGGCCGTATGATCCACATCGTAACTACCGTCAGCGACATCCTCGAGACGCTTATAATAAATTCCGTAGTCGGATGTAATCTCGGCGATCTGTTCGAGGCTGCCTGTTACGCCCATGAAGTCGGGGTTGAAAGCCGACGTATAACTGGCAAGTCGATCGGGCGTATCGCGCTCGGGATCCACGCTCACCATCATGACACGGACTCTATCCTGCTGATCCTCATCGAGCCGGTTCATGGCGTGGCGCATTACCGACATGGTTGCCGGGCAGATATCCGGACAATGCGTATATCCGAAAAAGAGCACGGCCCAGTCGCCCTTTAAGTCGTCCAGCGTCACGGGTCCAGCGGCGGACTCAAGCTGAAAAGGCTTTGGTTCGGCGGGTGGATCGACATACGTTCCGTTGTAATCGTGTGTGGCCGGGCGGCAGCCTGCGAGGATGAGCAGCACCCCGGCGACTAATAGGGTTCTCCACATGGAGATGAGCAAATGTTGATCGGAGATGGAAATACCTTCGATTCAACCTTGCGTCCACCGTTCCGTGTATTCAGCGAAAACGAGACAAATATGATGGGAGGGTCCCCTACAGGAAGCTACCTTTCCTCTTCCGCTGAGTGACCGTGTTCGGGCTATCAATAAAATGGGCGTGACAGTCTCTACCATCACGCCCATCAGGTACTGTCCGGTGTATCGGCCGCATTACACGGCTGCTGCGCCGACATCCTCAAGCTGTACACCGTGGAGGTCCATTGCCTCGTAGGTGGCGCCCGCGAAGGCCTCGATCGACGCCGAGACCTCGTGCATGATCTCCTTCGGCTGCTTGTATTCCATCGGGTAGCCCAGTCGGACCGCTACTTCCGGAATGGAGATCCAGCCGGGGGCGCAATCTACCCGGTTCGCTTCGTTGTGCCAGCGGTCAAACGGAGTGCCATGACCGTCGAGGCGGCTCTTGCCCATTTCCATCATCAGTGTCCTGTTGATGGTCCGAATGGCTTTCGCCGGTCTTACGCGCTGTGCCCGTCCATCGATATTGACGTACGTGCCCACGGTCTCGACCACCATGGCCGCCGGCAGTACCACATCGGCGGCGGGCAGCATTTTATTGGTATTGTGATAGGCATGCAGGATCACTCTGACGCCCTCCAGATCGGCCGCATCGAGGACTCCCTTCGCTACGGGATCATCCTCAATGACGTACAGCAGCTTGATCTCACCAGCCTGCAGTCGGGACTTGAGCGATGCCTCATCCACAGGATAGATCCCCAGACGCTCACATCCCTGCGCGTTCGGCGACTTGTCGTCGGTGATGAGCCAGTCGTCGCCGGCGCCCGGCTCAATGGTCGGAATGTACTGAGGTGCAGGTGCACCGACAGATTCGGCCAGACGCTTCAGCAGATAGTTATCTTCAACCGGAGCATGCGATGAGCCCAGGAAAAACACATCACTTCCTGCCTCTTTCAGCAGTTCCGCCGCACGATCAAACGCATCGTCCCAGGTAACTTCCTGCAGATCACTTCCTCGGCGGATCCGCGGACCTGACAGCCGATCGTCGTTGAACTGACCATAGGTGAGGCGATCCTCATCAGGCAGCCAGTACTGATTCACGTCCAGATTCTGCCGTGGGGTGATGTCCAGAACCAGGTTATCCCGAACCCAGTAATCACAGTTCGAGCCCTTCGCGTTCGAGACCGTGATCGACGGAGTCGAACTCATCTCCCAGATCCTCGCCCGGAATCGGAAGTCGGCCGACGTCAACGCGCCCACGGGGCACACATCGATGACGTTCATGGAGTAGGGTTCGTCGAACTCCTGATTCGGCGGTGTGATTGGATAATTGCGAACACCTCTCTCGATGATGGTCAGCTGATTCGACCCGGAGACTTCCTCCGTGAACCGTGTGCAGCGCGTGCAGTTGATACATCGCTCGGCATCGAGCATGACGCGGGGCCCCAGTTTGACCCTCTTCGGCTTATGCTGCTTTTCAAACTCGAAACGCGAGCCTTCCGGACCGTACTTATACGTCTGGATCTGCAGTGGACAGTGACCGGCCTGGTCGCATATCGGACAGTCGAGCGGGTGGTTGATGAGCAGGAACTCGAGGTTATCCTTCTGGGCACGATCGACCAGTTCGCTGGAACGATGCGTACGAACCACCATTCCGTCGGTAATATCCACCGAACAGCTCGTCATCAGTTTGGGGAAGAACTGGATGACCGGCTTGCCTTCATCGTCCACCCGGATCTCGCCTGTGTCACGATCGCGAACCGGTGAGCCAATCTCGACCAGACACTGCCGGCAGTTGGCCGGGATGGACATCGCGGGATGGTAGCAAAAATGTGGTAGCTCGACCCCGTTGTCCAGACAGAACTGGAGCAGTTTCGGGCTGCCTTCGAACTCGTACGTCTCGTTATCTATCGTTACCTGAGGCATATCAATCTCAAGTTATGCAATGTTGGCAAGTCGATCGGGTTCAGGCTCTGGCACCGCCTACGACGACTCCCCGTGCTTCGATGCGGTACTCACGCTCCTGGGCCTGCGTGTTGCCTTCCTCCGAATAATGTGCCTGTTCTGCTTCGCTAAGCTCCTTTTCGAACAACCGGCCTTCCACAAGTACTTCTCGTCCCGAAATGTCTTTTGGTAGCGTATAGGCGTACGCACCATCATCATTGCGAGGAACATGGATCCGCAGAAGCCGATCGTTCTCCGACTCCAGCAGGAGCCAGCATCCCGCTTTCTGGCATACCTCGCGGATAACGCCCTGCACCGCTACATCGGTGCCGCTGAGATCCGCGGCGGAGTTCAGTACGACATCCGCGGTGAGGAACTCATTGGCCTCTACCTGATCGCCATAAAACTCGGCATCGGACTCGGAGCGCAGGTCGGTATTTGCCGAACCGCATCCGGCCAGTATCAGGAGAACGACGAGCAGAGAGGGAAGCGATCGCATAATGGTTGGGATCATAATCAGGTTGGATCAGGCGGTTGCAAAAACGGAGGGCCTGCACTTCGCTTCGAACTCCTCCCGGAAGCGCTCGATCGTGTGCCGTACCGGCCAGGCCGCAGCGTCCGCAAGCGCGCAGATCGTCCGACCTTCCATCTGAACGGTCAGGTCGAGCAGGAGATCGAGATCCCGAAGGTTTCCTTGTCCCTCGTCTATTCGGGTCACCAGATCTTCGAGCCACCCAGTCCCTTCGCGGCACGGCGTACACTGCCCGCAGCTTTCATGGGCGTAGAACTTTGTGATTCGCCGCAGGAACGAAACCATGTCGGTATCCTCATCCATCACGAGGATTCCGGCCGTTCCCATCATCGAGCCGGCCTCGCGCAGGCTCTCGGCGTCCATCGTCACTCCTTCGATCTGATCGGCGCGCAGCACCGGTGTAGATGAACCGCCCGGTACGATAGCCTTCAGCTTCTTGCCGCCGCGCATCCCTTTGCAGACATCATAGATCAGATCTGTGATCAGCATTCCCGTGGGATACTCGTAAACCCCCGGGCGCTGCACGTGCCCGGAGATTCCATATAAAACAGGTCCCGGGTGCTTCTCCGCTCCGATCTGAGAGTACCAGGTCGCACCGTTGTTGATGATCAGCGGGACGCATGCCAGCGATTCCACGTTATTGATCGTGGTAGGGTAGCCCCACAGGCCACGCTGTGCGGGGAACGGGGGTTTGATGCGGGGATAGGCACGTTTACCCTCCACCGACTCCATGAGGCTTGATTCTTCGCCGCAGATGTAGGCGCCGGCGCCCTTATGTATGACGATCTCCGTCGAGAAATCCGTGCCCATGATATTCTGCCCGACGTATCCTTTGGCGTACGCCTTTTCGAGCTCCTTATCCATGAGCGTGATGTAGTCGGCATATTCCCCGCGCACGTACAGGTAGCACGTATCGATCGACATCGCATAGCAGGCGATGAGGATACCTTCGAACACCAGATGCGGGTTGTACTCCATCAGTTGCCGGTCTTTGAAGGTCCCCGGCTCGCTCTCATCTCCGTTGCAGCACAAATAGCGCGGCTTGCCCGGCTCAACGGGTGGCATAAAGCTCCATTTGAGTCCGGTGTTGAACCCTGCTCCGCCCCGCCCTCTGAGACCGCTGGCCCGGACTTCTTCGGTCACCTTCTTCTGGTCCCATTCGGAACTCGTTAGCACGCTTCGCAGCGCTTCATATCCGCCGTTTTGCTCATATACTTCGAGCTTATGGAGGTCCCGAATCGGGGGAAGCAGTACGCGCTGATAGTTGCGCCAGTCGCCCGCCTTCGTCTGAGCTGTATTTACTTCCATATCTGGATGATGTCTATCTGGATCCGCCGATTATGCGAGTGAGCGGGCCGTGATATCAAATTGCATCTCGATCTGCTGACGCCGGATTCCGTTCGCCGGATGCTGATTTCCTGCCGCGTCCATCTTACCGCACCGATTGAGAAACGGGAGGCGTCACGGACCCGGTCTGAGCCTCTGCGTCCGAGCGCCGGTTCGCCTGGAACTCGTCTTCGTCCTGAGGAAGCGTTACCGATTCGAATGGCGGCATCTTACCGTCCCGCAGGGAGTCGACAAGTTCGTCGAGGCGTTCGTGCGTGAGGTTGTGCAGGTACGGTCCATTCGATACCTGCATCATCGGAGCCGAGCCACAAGATCCGAGGCATTCTACTTCCCGGATCGAGAACATGCCGTCATCGGTCGTTTCGTCTTTCTTGATGCCCAGCTTATCCTCCAGGTAGTGGAGCATGTCGTATCCACCGCAGACCTGACAAGTGAAGCACGTGCATACATCGAGTACGTACTTGCCTTTTTTGTCTTTGTAATACTGCGTATAGAACGTCGCGACCCCATATGCATGGGTGTACGACACGCCCAGCTCATCGGCAACGAGCTGAATGACCTCCGGTGGCAGACAGCCGAATTTTTCCTGAGCGAGCCAGAAAACCTTCATGATGGCTCCTTCGGGAGTGGGATACTGTGCCCGGAATCGACCGATCAGTTCTTTCTCCTGCTCCGTGAAGGTTAG
>CBFGXY010000060.1:0-8647 GCA_965652945.1 uncultured bacterium | reverse complement strand
GAGCTTCAGAGCCACCGAGTGCGAGGATATCGAAAAGCGCTTGAAGAGGCAGGGTTGACCTACGATAGCGACCTCATCCGAAGTGGACACACGATCAAGCACGCCGGCTACAGTGAGGAAGCAGGCTATGAAGGAATGCAGGATCTTCTGAAACTGGATCCGCCCGTGACGGCAGTCTTTGCCAGCAGCGACGTGCAGGCCATCGGAGCCTGGAAAGCAGTACGAGATGCCGGTCTACGCGTGCCGGAGGATATTGCGATCGTCGGCTACGATGACATCAAGACGAGTCAGTTCATCGGTCTTACGAGCATCGATCAAGACATGCACGAGGTCGGACGAATGGCAACCGAACGCTTGCTCGATCGCATTGCAGGCAAAGTTGCCGCAGATGATATTATCGACAAGCTGATTCAGCCTAAACTCGTCGTTCGCGATACCAGCCGATATTCCCGGGCCTGATGCCGATCAATCCAACCCGAATCGCCGATCATCTCGATCACACTCTTTTTGAAAGCCATCTCGACGGCTTTGAAAATCGGTACCAGGGGAAAGTTCGAGACACGTATCAAATCCGTGACCAGCTCGTGCTGGTTACAACCGACAGGATCTCGGCATTCGACCACGTTCTTCGGCAGACGATTCCGTTTAAAGGACAGGTATTGAATCAGCTGGCTGCCCACTTTTTTAATGCCACACGCGATCTCGTTCCGAATGCAGTCTTGTCCGTTCCGGATCCTAACGTGACCGTAGCCCAGCGATGCGAGCCGCTGCCAATTGAATTCGTCGTGCGAGGTTACCTTGCCGGTCATGCCTGGAGGACTTACAGCTCAGGCAAACGATCGCTGTGCGGAATTTCGCTTCCGGAGGGTTTAAAGCAAAACAGCCGGCTGGAGAGGCCCATTCTGACACCGTCAACAAAGGCTGTGGAAGGTCATGATGAGGATATTACCCGGGAAGAGATTCTGTCTCGCGGGATTCTTGACGAGGATACCTTCAACAAGTTGGAGCGATGGGCACTTCAACTATTCGAGCGAGGCAGTCAGATGGCGGCTGAAAGGGGGCTCATCCTGGTCGATACGAAGTACGAGTTCGGCAAAGCACCCGATGGTCGATTCCTACTCATCGATGAGGTTCACACGCCCGACTCCTCGCGCTACTTCCACGCCGATACGTACGATGATTTACTCGCTGCCGATGAGCCGCAGCGGCAGTTGTCGAAAGAGTTTGTGCGCGAATGGTTGATGGATCACGGATTCCAGGGTCTCGAAGGACAGACGCTTCCTGATTTGCCAGATGATTTCAGAATCGAAGTTGCCGCGCGTTATATCGAGGTGTATGAGACACTAACGGGTGAGGCGTTCGTGCCGGATCTCCATCCTCAGCCGGAGAAGCGGATCGAGGACAATTTGTCGGGAGTCCTGGGTTCACGATCCTGAACATCATGAGAGCCGGATGGCTCGAACGGGGTCGACTTGTGATGCCATTCGCGCCGGGACGTACGCCGCGGCAAGACACAGAACCAGCGCGATGCCTCCTACCACGAGGAAATCCAGGATACTTAGGGAGATTGGTGCTCGATCCAGGTAGTAGGCTTCTGCCGGAAGAGGGATCACGCCCCAGCGCTGCTGAATTAGTGCGGTGACGAGGGCAAGTGCCGATCCGATGCCGATGCCGGTAAGTCCGATCATCGCGCCCAGCCACAGGAAGATGCGTCGGATCGTGCGCGGCGATGCACCCAGTGCGCCGAGCACACCAATCTCACGACTCTTCTCCAGTATCAGCATCATGAGCGTGGCGATGATGTTGAACGCCGCAACGAGGATGATAACACTGATTACAAGGGGGATGATGTTCTCCTGAAGATCAATCCAGGCAAACAATCCTCTATACACTTCAAAAATCGTCCGCGCCATCAGTGGGAAGCCGAAGGTGTCTTCAATATGAAGAACGACTTCGAGCGCCTCCCGCGGATCACTGAGCATTACGTCGAGCCGGCTCACCTCATCCGCGGAATAACCGAAAAGGTCGCGGGCAACTCCGATATCGACCAGAACATAAAGCTCATCGAAGTTCTGCAGGAACGTTTGATACACTCCGTTGACTTTAAACTGCCTTACTCTCGGTGCTGCAATCGGCCCCCGGAGCTCCGCTACGCGAGGTAAGGAGAACGCAGTCACGACATCGCCCGTGTCCACGTTCAGGAGGCGCGCGAGATCTGCTCCGATTACAACGCCTGC
This sequence comes from uncultured bacterium, assembly GCA_965652945.1. Taxonomy (GTDB): domain Bacteria; phylum Bacteroidota; class Rhodothermia; order Rhodothermales; family CAZKDQ01; genus CAZKDQ01. Next base: position 6,410 of record CBFGXY010000060.1, on the reverse strand, counting down.
AAGATCGCCTTCCGAAGTCTCAAGATCGAAGCTGCCGCTAATCAGGTTCTCTTCGAGAAATTGAGGTGCAGCCTCCACTCCCCACAGGATGACGCCGTCGATATCGGTCTGGGATCGCCTGAGCAGGCTGAACTCCTGCACCGCGGGAGATACGTACTCAACGAGCGACAGGGCTTCGAGCGAGTCGCGCACGACCTGTGCCCCGCTTAGCGGCGCGTCCTGAAAGCTTTCGATCTGCACGTGCGCGCCAAAGCCGAAAATCTTGTCTTCGATCTCGTCGCTGAATCCGCGAACGATGGAAAGCGCGAGTAAAAGCGACCCAACGCCGACAGCCACGCCACCGATCGCCACATACGTTATGAAGCGAACGAACCGGCGCCCCTCCTCCCTACCCTGTGCCTTATACAGGTAACGGCGGGCGATGAAACGGTCAAACGACATTGTCAGGGTGATGCTCGATTATGACTTCGGTACCGGGGAGTGCCCGCATCGATATATTATGGAAGAAGCAGTACGCGCCGGATATCGATTCGGTCATACGCGACAAATGGTCGGTGTCCGCTGCGCCGTCAATCGGAATGCCGATGTCGCGGAAGTGATTCAAAACAAGAAGCGCTTTTCGAAGTATCGAGCCAGTACCGACAACTCTCTCATATTATACAATCGAGCCATGAGCAATTCGATCGCCCGTGTACCTTTGCCGCAGAATGAACCGGTCCGCGACTATGCGCCCGGAAGCAGCGAGCGTGCATCGCTTCAGAAACGAATTGCGCAGATGAAGCAGGAGCAGATCGAAATTCCGGCGTTCATCGGCGGAAAGGAAATCAAAACGGGGCGCACTGAGACGATTCATCCTCCTCATGAATTGTCCCATACCCTGGCAACCGTCCATTTCGGCGGAGAGAAGGAGGCCAATCTAGCAATCGAGGCGGCGCTCGAGGCCCGAAAGGACTGGGCAAACATGCATTGGACCGACCGTGCGGCGATCTTTCTGCGGGCCGCCGATCTTCTTGCAGGTCCGTGGCGCGACACGCTGAATGCCGCTACCATGCTTGGGCAGAGCAAGAACGTGTATCAGGCCGAGATCGATTCTGCATGCGAGTTGATCGACTTCCTGCGGTTTAACGTGAAATATATGGAGGAGATCTACGAGCAGCAGCCCCTCTCCTCCCCCGGCATCTGGAACCGGATGGAATACCGGCCACTCGAAGGATTTGTGTTTGCGGTCACGCCTTTTAATTTTACAGCGATACAGGGGAATCTGCCTTCAGCGCCGGCCATGATGGGAAACGTGGTCGTATGGAAACCATCAACGACGGCACTGTACTCTGCATATTATACCTATAAGCTGCTCGAGGAGGCCGGTCTGCCTCCGGGTGTGATCAATATGGTACCGGGTCACGGCGCTGATATTGGGGATCCGGTTTTTGCGAACGAACACCTCGCGGGGCTGCATTTCACCGGCTCAACACGAACCTTCCAGCACATGTGGAAGACCATTGGAAACAACATCGATCGATACCGCAGTTACCCGCGGATAGTCGGTGAGACGGGCGGGAAGGATTTCGTTATTGCGCACAGTACAGCCGACTATCAGGAAGTAGCTACAGCGCTGGTGCGGGGAGCGTTCGAATATCAGGGTCAGAAATGCTCGGCGGCATCACGCGGCTACATCCCTCAGTCACTCTGGGACGATGTCTGGACGGAGCTGCGCTCGCAGTTGGACGAAATCAAACAAGGTCCGGTCGATGATTTTGGTAACTTCGTAAATGCCGTTATCGACAAGAAGTCTTTCGACAGCATCGCATCGTACATCGATGCGGCGCACAAAAGTGAAGATGCGGAAGTCATTTACGGAGGAGGGTACTCCGACGACGAAGGGTACTTTATCGAACCGACGATCATTCGAGCGACGGACCCGAAGTACCGTACGATGTGCGAGGAGATTTTTGGACCGGTGCTCACTATCTACGTGTATCCGGATGACGAATTTGAAAAGACGTTGACTCTCGTGGACGAGACGTCTCCTTACGCTCTCACGGGTGCAATTTTCTCAAGGGACCGATATGCCATCCGCATCGCATCCGACCGGCTGGTTGATTCGGCAGGCAATTTCTACATCAACGATAAGCCAACCGGTGCCGTCGTGGGACAGCAGCCTTTTGGTGGCGCTCGTGGGTCGGGCACGAACGACAAGGCAGGCTCCCAGATGAATCTACTGCGATGGGTTTCTGCCAGAGCTATTAAAGAGAATCTGAATCCTCCCCGGCATTTCCATTATCCCTTTCTCGACTCAGAGGCCTGACGACTGGCATTTTTAAGCTTGTACCCATTCATACTGGGGCGTAATTGTCGATAAAGACGTGTTTGGGCTTGATCCCTCTCATCGGGGTTCGTTGTTTGGGCCCGACATTTCACATTCTTTAGACAAATGACCGCTCCAATTCGTGTAATTCAGTACGGCCTCGGTCCGATCGGACAGGCATGCGTTCGGTACATCGTCGGTGAGTATGGTGATCGCATAACAGTAGTGGGCGCAGTAGATATCGATCCGGAAAAGATTGGCCAGGACATCGGCCAGGTCTGCGGACTTGATCGTGAACTCGGTATCGGGGTCTCGCCTTCACTGAACGAGGCCCTTTCGATTTCCGGCGGTGCGGATGCGGTCGTACATACTACGGCATCCTCCCTTGCGCTTGTAAGCGATCAGCTGATTGAGTGTATGGAAGCAGGCGTGAACGTCGTTTCGTCAACTGAGGAGTTGAGCTATCCCTGGGACACCCAGCCCGACATCAGCCGGAGGCTTGACCAGGCGGCACGGAATCGGGCGGTCAGTATCGTCGGAACGGGAGTCAACCCGGGATTCATCATGGATTCGCTGCCGTTACTGGCTACCTCCGCCAGTGCCAGGGTTGAATCGATCAAGATCCAACGCAAAGTAGATGCGGGGATTCGACGACTGCCGCTACAACGTAAGATTGGCGCGGGCCTTACCCTCCAGGAATTCGCTGCCCGCAAAGCCACTGGAAAGTTCGGGCATGTAGGTCTTAAGGAATCCGCCCTTATGGTTGCCGCGGGTCTTGGTTGGTCCGTGGAATCGGTCGAAGAGACACTCGATCCAGTGACCGACGATCGGTTGTCGCCGGGCGAGTCTAATGAGGAAGGATATGTGCTGGGTATTCACCAGCACGTGGCGATTCGATCCGCCGATGGCCGTAGCATCGAACTCGATTTGAAAATGTACGTCGGTGCTGATAATCCGGGAGATTCAATCAAGATTGAAGGTGAGCCTCCTCTCGAGCTTGTAGTCCCGGGCGGCGTGTTCGGCGACACGGCGACAGTCGCGATGCTTGTCAACACGCTGCCACGAATATGCGAGGCAACTCCGGGACTCAAGACGATGCTCGATCTCCCGCTGCCACGAGCCTTTGCCGGCATCAAACAGTCGCGAGGGCACTATACTCACCCGGCATGACAGGATCAGGCGGAGTTGCGCCGTCCGTCTTTGAGAGCATTCACCATCCAGGATTGAGATCCTATCCTCTGGTTTTCTCACAGAGAGTGATCAGGCCCATCTCGATTCTGTTCTTGCCGCTGATGCTGGTATCGGTTGTCGTGGCTCTGCGTTTCGAACCGATCCTGTATATGCTTTATACGGGATTTCCCCTGGCGACGCTGGCGGCATTTCTATGGACGGCATTCAAACTTCGTCGAGATCTTGCTGAGGTTTGGATATATGAGCACTGGGTCGTATTGAGATCCGTCCATGACTGTACCTGGAACCGATACAAGGAACCAAAGCGGCTCCCTCTGTTCGACGCTCGGGATTACGGCAACTGGATCGTGATTGCGGCCGGCGATGCCGACTACCTGCTGCACCGGGAGGACTGGGAGGACTTTGAGGAAATGAAGTCGTTGCTGCGGCAGGCAGTTTATGGATGATCACATTTAGTGCGGGAACTGAATGATCCAACTCGACAAATCGCTGCCCATAGCGACCCAGCTTGCCGATCATCTTCGCTACGAGATCGCTTCGGGACGTTATCGCGCCGGAGAGACGATGCCGTCTACTCGAGAACTTGCCCGACGGCTGGACATCTCATTTCACACGGTCCGAAAGGTTTACCGACAGCTGGAAGATGAAGGGTTGCTTTCTGCAAAGCCCGGCGCAGGATATGTCGTGGTTGCCCGGGGTCCGTATCCAACGGAGGACCGGATCGAACGAGGCGCGGCGATAGCTCAGGAAGCCTTGAAGAAGATGCTTGGCCTGGGGCTCTCGGAGGAGGACATTGCCTATCTGTTCGAGGAACAGCAGACGATGCTGGACTCGGGAATGGTGCCTTCCTCGGTGGTCATTGCCGCAGGGTATCTCGAACTGGCGGAAGAATGTGCGGATCAGTTGGCCAACGTTTTCCATCTGGATGCACAGGCATCTTTGCTATCTGACCTCGAGCATCATACACATGCCGATTATGTTCTCGTTGGATTTCCTGACGTCAGGCATGCGATGCATGTCGTGCCGGGAGCGGATGTGATCGGTATCAAGACATCTCTTCCAATGGATGTGCTGGATACTGTCGCGCGACTGAGTGCCGACTCGACGCTCGCACTTGTGGTACGTGATATAGAGGCCGCCCCACCGCTCATGCAGGAGCTGCGGGCGGAAACGGCGTTCGGAGGACCTATGGTGTCAATGGCGATTGACGAACGCTCCGACCGGATGACTCAGCGATTGCGGGAGGCCGAACTCGTGATCGCGACTCCTGCATGTGCACGTCGCTTGCGGGGACGTCTTCCGGAGGGATCCCGGCTCTATCTGGCTGCGCAGACGATCACAACGGAGTCGATGGATCGGCTTCGTTCTATCCTTCCCGAATAAAGCCCATCGAAAAACGACTGGTTAGCCTTTACGGCTTCGGATCCTCGGTCCTGGATTCCTTCTCAGTGGAAGACGACTTATCCTTCGTTCTCCCAGATGTATTCTCCCGCTCACTGGTTCGACTGTTGTCTCCTTCTCCTCCGTCCTTTGCCGGATCCGCTTCATCACCTGAGAGCCGCTTTGCCTCATGAGGGGCCTGTTCCTGCGAAACGCTCTGGTCCATCGTGCCCCAGACACCTTCACTCTCATCCACTCCCGCACCCAGCGCCTTTGTCTCTGACCGTCTTGGCCGTTGAGCGCGGGTTGGTTCGCCTTCCTGGCCGGGATACCGCACACGCACGTGATAAATGCCCAGAAGCATCGAGAGGAAGGTTTCTTTGATAAGATCCAGATCGCGAAACGTCAAATCGGTGTCGCTTAACTGACCATCCTCGATTCGCGTCTTGAATATCATATCAACCAGCGTCTCGAGTCGTTTGTGCGTCGGGTCGCTGAGACTTCTGCTTGCCGCCTCGACCGAATCCGCCAGCATCATGATTCCCGTCTCTTTAGAATTGGGTTTCGGACCGGGATATCGGAACTCGGACTCGAGAATCGCTGAATCTTCCTCGCGCGTCTGCTCGAGCGCTTTTTGATAGAAGTATTCAATCCGCGAGGTGCCGTGGTGCATTGGAATAAAATCTAGCACCGGCCTCGGGAGGTTATACTGCCGTCCCATCTCCAACCCTTCCTTTACATGGGAGGCAATGATGAGTGCACTCATGCGCGGCTTGAGCTGGTCGTGCGGGTTCTCGTCCGGCCGCTGGTTTTCGACGAAATACTCCGGTTTGAGCATTTTGCCGATGTCATGGTACAGCGCGCCCACTCGCGTCAGCAGTGCATTCGACCCCACGGCGTCAGCGGCCGCCTCGGCCAGGTTGGCAACCTGAAGTGTATGATTGAACGTGCCCGGTGCGCGCAAACTGAGCTCTTTGAGCAGCGGTCGGTTCGTGTCCGACAATTCGAGCAGCGTAAGGTCGGTCGTAATGTCGAACGTGCGCTCGAACACCCATACCAGTGGATAAGCCAGCGTTACGAGCAGGGCATTGAGACTCACCTGAATTAGATTCCGCAACAGCAGATCCTGCGGAGTATTGTAAATCAGTGTGGAGGCCCCGATAACGACGATATAGCCGACAGCAATGAGCGCGGGACTCAGGAAAAACTGTCCGCGATTCTTGATGTCTCGAACGCTGAAGACTCCCAGTGTGGATGCGAATACCGTCGCGAAAACGAACTCGAAATCGAAATTGAGCATCAGCCCCCCTACCAGAGCCAGCGTCCACGCCCCGAAAATGCCGATCCTTGAGTCGAACATTACCGTGAGCAGCACCGGTGCAATCGCGACGGGCACGCCCAGCATGGCGACCGACGGAAGGCGTACTGCGATCGCAAAGAGCACAATGATCAGCGCGAAGAGCAGCGCGATCAGAAGTACCATGCGATTCTCGTCGAATATCTTCCGTCTAAGTAAAAACAGATAGAGGAAGAA
>CBFGXY010000059.1:0-8750 GCA_965652945.1 uncultured bacterium | reverse complement strand
AAATGATGCCGCCCACTTCTCTTGTGGGTCAGGCCCGACGCTTGAATTCCGGAAACACAGCGCGCAGGCTAAGTCGTGTAACTGATACCCCGCTCTATCGGCATCGATCGAAGATTGGAATGCTACCGGGGGAACCGCCGCATCTGCAGATGGATGACGAAATTGACATCGACGGCCGTCTTCTATTGCCGTCACGACCTGGAACGTGCCCGAACCGACCTTGAGAGCGAGGCGAAACTACTTTGCACGACGCGGCGCGAGCACTACAAGCCGTACAAAAAAAGGGGTGACAGACCATCTGCCACCCCTTTTGCCAGTCTGATCAGGCCGGAAAGGCACTACGGCGTCTCATCACCTTCGGGGACGAGAGGAACTGCCGGAGCTTCCTGTTGCTGCGGAACCTCCTGCTGAGGTAAAGAGCGCTGAATAACGCTTTCCTGTGCAGTCCCGCGATCAATTGTAAAGTTGGTCAATACGCACAGTACGATGAATGCTGTCGCAAGCGTCCAGGTAGCCTTCTCCAGTATGTCCGGAGCTTGTCTGGCACCCAGGATCTGGCGGGTTGCTCCTCCAGCTGCGATTCCGGCGAGGCCTCCTCCCTTCCCACTCTGGAGCAAAATCGTAAGCGTCATTACGAGCCCGATTAGTGTAATGACTACGATGAGGAAAATGAACATAGCAGACGAGATTTGTTAAGCAGCCTAAGATACGTAAGGGGACGCCGTCTTTCCATAGCCCGCTTCTGGCTTTGATTATTTGTTTACGTATTCATTCGGCTCTTCGCTCCAGATAAAATTTCGCAAAGTGGAGGCCTGCAACGGTCTTCATGTCATCGATTTCTCCGCGTTCGACCAGACGAAAGACTTCCTCGAGGCCAAGTTCGACAACATCCACGAACTCCTCGTCTTCGAGATTGCTCGTTCCTTTCTGAAGATCCTCGGCGACAAAGAAATGGATGAGTTCATTACTGTATCCAATACACGCATACGCTTTGCCTACAGGGTGGAGCCTGCCTGCTTTCATTCCTGTCTCCTCCTCGAGTTCGCGCGCCGCCACGTCCTCAGGCGCCTCGTTTCTTGAATCGAATTTTCCCGCAGGCAACTCCAGGAAATGCCGTCGCGATGGATAACGAAACTGCCGAACCATCAGCACATTGCCGTTCGGAAGAATCGGAAGCACCGCCGAGGCGCCGGGGTGGTCGATCCACTCACGGGATGCTTCGTTGCCGTCGGGCAATCGCACCTTGTCGCGATATACATGTAAAAGAGCGCCTTCAAAGACCTTCTCCGACGTAATCTTTTCTTCCGTAAAGTTGGTCATACCGTACAGGATATCATGGAAGATGAGTCATCATGGAGCATGCCACCGCAGCGTAGATGGCGCTAGTTTCGGAACGCAACCGCCTCGATCCAAGATGTACCACATGAAAAGATGCGGCCACTGCCCCCTTGATCTCCTCGGGGGTGAATCCACCTTCAGGACCAATCAGGATCTCTATCGAATCACGACCGGCATACTGACGGAGCAGTTCTGCCAGATGGGGCTCGTCGCGCGCCTTTTCATGGCAGACTAATCGCAGAGCCGAGGAGTCCCACTGAAGATAATCATCAAGGTGAACGGGTTCCGAAATGTCTGTTAGCCACGTGCGACCCGACTGTTTAAGAGCGGCGACTGCAATTTTCTCCAGGCGGTCCTGTCGAAAACCCATCCTTTCCGAACGAGTCGATATTAGCGGGAGGATTCGCGAGGCACCCAACTCAACTGCTTTCTCAATCATCGTTTCGAAACGAGCGCGATTTTTCACGAGTCCCACTGCAAGCGTCAAGGTATATGATGGCTCGTTTTCGTTCCGCGTCATCTCAATAACCTCCCCCTGAACGGCTTCTCGATCAATCATGGTGAGACGGACGCGGTACGCGTGGCCGGCACCATCCACGACACGCACAACGTCTCCGACGTCGTGGCGGATGACTCGCGAAGCATGATGGGCTTCTTCTTCAGGGAATCGGATCAAGGTACCGGTGATCTGATCCGCCGGCACATAAAACGATGTGGTCATTTACAATCCGAACGAAACACCTGCATGGATGCGTGAGGAGGAGATTCCATCCGTCGGATTGGCAGCCAGGACGACGTTCATCAGGCTGAATCCGGTATCGAACTGTGCTCCAATTCCGAAGCCTGTCCGCCAGACCTCCAGTCGCTCGATGTCGTGCGATGTAGGCCGTTCCAGATAGGCCAGATCGAGGAAAGCCATAAGATATGACAAGCGGTCTATCCGGTATCTAAACTCAGTGATACCTCGGCCGCCGAGGCGCACGAGGAACTGATCATCGTCATATCCGCGCAACGATCGCAGTCCGCCAATCCGTATGTACTGAGAGCGGTCGTACTCGTCGCCGTGAATGGCATGGCCGTCAATTCCAGAAACGAGAACGCCACGTGCGCCGACAGGTTGGTAGAAGCGGACGTGCACCGTAGCGCGATCGAGCCGCAAGCGCCGCTCTTCTCTGGTAGTATCCGAATCCACCAGGCGATTAAGTATTCTCCGGTTGACCCCGCTTTCGGCATGCGCTTCGACCACGAGGCCTCGAGTGGGATTTCGCTGGTAGTCGACCGCCATATACCTGATGCCGCCCCCGAACGACGCCACGTCCGACCGAGCGATGCGCTGACGGCCGCCTTCGAGTCGGATACCTGCCGTTCCAGGACGTGAACGTTCCATGGAACCCGAGATAAAGACTTCGGGACCGGATGGAATGGTATACCCAACTTCTATCTGGAACTGCTGACGGTGGAATAAGGAATCCTGCTGGTATCCATGGTATGAAGCCGACATGCTGAACGGTAATCCCAGGAAAAACGGGTCGTTCACAGCTGCCTCAAATCGGGACGTTTGTCCCGGCAGGCGGTCGAGGTTCAGGAGAAAGCTTCGGCCCATCCCAAAGGCATTTTGCAGATCAAGATGTCCGCTACCGACAAGCGATCCCGTTTCGGATGGTTGATAACCCATCGCAACATCAAACGAGCCGGATTCCTCTTCGGTGACGGGAAGGACCACGACGACGGAATCGTACTCTAGCCGAAGTCGTGGCATTCCAACTTGGGCGAAAAATCCGCTCTGACGCAATTGTCGCTGTATTTCGATCGCATCGAAGCGGTCAAGCTGTCGTCCAGGCGAATGGCCGAGGATTCGCTCGACGAGCCGGGTTCGTGTGCGCTCGGCCCCCTCGAGTTCGATGGCTCGGACATACGCCTCAGGGCCCGGATCGAAGCGAAGCTCGAGGTCAGCATACTGCTCGGATGGACCGTAAAGGACAATGTCGGAAATCTCGATTGAACCCAGAACATGCCCATTTCGAGCGAGGTCCAGCGCAAGATTCTGAAGACCTTCCTCGAGACGCTGAAGATTAAGGGGTCGCCCAGGAGCAAGACGGGTCGCCAGCTGGACATCCCCGACCTGAAGACTTGGTCCGTCGGAAAACCGGATCTCTGAAACGGTCACGAGCGGACCTGAATCTATGAACAGGCTTAGTTCACCGTGGGTGTCTACATGAAACGAATCCAGTTCGGCGTGGAGATACCCTTCTCGTTGATGCTCATTCAGTACGAATTGGATGGACTCGTCTCGAGAAAGTGTCGTCGGAAGATTTGTCGTCTGGCTCACGCCGTCTCCCGTTCGAACGTGCACGCGGTTGAAGAGAGATCCCTGACCCGTGGCGGTCTCGGCATTGCTCAAAAAAAGCAGCACTACGGCGCACACTGCAAAGAGCAAACGTATTGAATGCAGAAGGCGCGGGATGGGCATCATTCGGACGAAGTAAAAGAGGAGACGGAAACGAGACTTTATTCTGCTCGTTCCGAGGGCACCTGATCACCAGAGTTGTTTCCATCGTGCCGACCGTAAAGACGAGTCATGTCGCAAGTTTTCGTTATGACCTTCTTGATTGGTTTCGCCATGCTCAGCGCGACCTCCCATGGCGATACCATCGAGATCCATATCGCGTCTGGATCAGTGAGGTCATGTTGCAACAGACCCGAGTCGATCAGGCCATCCCCTATTTCAACCGCTTTATCGATCTGTATCCGGACGTAAGGTCCCTCGCAGCGGCGTCGATCGATGACGTACTGTCTGCCTGGGAAGGACTGGGCTACTACTCACGCGCTCACAACCTGCACAAAACGGCGAAGATTGTGTCGGAGGAGCGCGAAGGCTACTTCCCGAACACGTATTCCGAACTGCTCTCCCTCCCGGGTATCGGACCCTATACGGCGGCCGCCGTGGCCTCCATCGCCTTCGAGCAACGCCACGCGGTAGTTGATGGAAACGTAATCCGTGTTCTCTCGCGCGTATTTCGTATCGAGCACGAATCGAAATCAGGTGTCATGCGAAGAACTGCTCAAAGACTCGGGGACGAGCTGGTGCCGCCTGAAGCTCCGGGAATCTTCAATGAGGCGATCATGGAACTCGGGGCGACTGTCTGCACACCTGCCTCGCCGCGGTGCACCGCCTGCCCTCTCCGCCCCGTGTGTGAAGCCTACGTCGAAGGCAAGCAAACCGCTTATCCGCGGCCCTCACCTCGCAAAGCCCTACCCCATCACCATATCGCTGTAGGACTGATTATCGATGAGGAGCGGATCCTCATACAGCGCCGACCGGAAGACGGCATGCTTGGCGGATTATGGGAATTTCCGGGCGGGAAGCAAGAGCCGGGCGAAAGTCTCGAAGAAACGTGCCGGCGCGAAGTCCAAGAAGAAGCTGGGCTGAATGTACGTGTCGAGAACAAACTGTGCGCCATCCGCCATGCCTACTCCCATTTCAGAATCACCCTGCATGCCTATATCTGCAGTGTAACTGACGGGGAGCTGATCGATGACACATTATATCCCAAAGTCTGGGCGCGCCTCGACGAACTCGATGAAATCGCATTTCCGAGAGCGAACAGACGCATAATCGAAAAGCTTCAACTGTCTCATACTGATATCACGAGTCAATCCAGATAGGAACCGCTGAAACCCTATATTGCTGATTCAATCTGACTTGACGTCTCTGCAATGGATATCGACTTCGTTTTTTTAATCATGCTGTTTGTCTTCTATGTACTCTCCCGCCTGGGTGGGAAGAAGAAGCCGCAGCAGGAGAGGCCTCCGGAGTCCGGGACTCGGCCTTCGCGCAACACCAATCCCGAGCTTGACGAGGCCCTGCGGGAGATCCGGGAAGCGCTTGGATGGCCGGCTCCCACTGAACCTGCTGAGTCCGAACCCATACCTTCGTCCGCAGCCGAGACGCGCTCTGCACAGGAAGCGCAACCCCAGCGTCAGGATCGGCCGGCTACGGTCCCACAGCACCAACCGAGGCCCAAGAAGCCAGATCAATTTCCTGCAGACGAAGAGAACCCTGCATTTGCCCGCTATACGGGTGTGGATGCGGATGATGTAAAGCCGGTAAAAACCACTATTCCTGACCTCAAGAGCCCGGCCCAGACCTCCGAGCGTAAGGTTCATCCTATTCTGGAGCACCTGCGCTCTGCGGAGGGGGCTCGTCAGGCGGTAGTCATGGCAGAGATTTTTGAGCCGCGCTGGCGCAAACTCAAATCATAATTCTCCGAACTGGGTCGACGATTCATCGGTGCCCTTTTTGAAGACTGCCGCACCGATGGCACCACCAACTGCGCCGAAGACAGCAGAAATGACAATCCCAATTAACCCCGATCCCAGATACGAGCCAAGAGTGATAGGTGCATTCTGCTGATCCATCATTTCTCGGTACTGTTCAGGCGGAAGGGAATCGCGCGCAATTTCCATAAAAAAATTGCTGATCGCCAGATCGTGCCGAACACCGATTTTCAGCAGGATGTAATTCAAAACTAGGGCAATTATCGAACCCACGACGGCTGCCGTTAGCCCCATCACGGCACCCTCTCCCGGCCGAATCGTAAGACTGTTCGTCGACGTATAATGCCAGACGGCGACCATTGCGCCGATAATGACGCCGAGACAGCAAAGAAAGTTAATAAAGCTGAGGTAGGACGTGGACAATAGACCTACAACAGCGCCTCCCAGGAAGATTGATTGCTGTTTATCGGACATCACGGAAGAAGTCGAGTGGGAATGACAACGGGCGGTCGGAAGATAACGGTCGGGAAGTAAAATAGTACCATTTATCACTTACTCGCCCTGCACTTGATCCAGTCCCAACCGGTTCAGTCTCAGCTCTATGGTAGCCCGAGCAAAATAAAGTCCCGCAACCATGCCGAAGACTGCACCCGTAAGCACGCGGCTGGCCGCCGTGTTCGTCCATAATCCGAATACATCACCCAGCCAGTCGATGCCCGGCACCGCAAGTGAAGCAGCGATAATCTGGACGGCATTACGATGGAGTCTTTCTGCGTGACGGTGCACCCAGGGATAGATCAACGAGCCGAATATCAGTCCGAAGTATATCCCTGTACAACGATAACAAATCGCGATCGGTACACCGTTGATGGAGGGAGAGCGGTCCGGCAACTGGTGGCACACGAACGAATACGCAATCATTACCCTGGCGGCTGCGGTTTCGGACAAGATTGGGGGCAGGAATGCGCCTACTGTGACGGCAGCCGCAGCGATTAGCGCCAGCCAGGCAAACTCAATGTTATTGCGCTCAGCCATTACCGGTGCGAAAAGCCTTTTTATACCTTACTTGATGTGATGCAGCCCAGTCCCCTTCTATTTTGATCTGCCATAGCTATGGTTGACCTGTGAAACCTTTTTGAACGCGCCTTGCTGCGAAACCGATTCGAGGATCGCAGGTTTTAGGGCTGGCACTCATCAAGCGAGAGTGCTAACAACAGAAATATCAGGTATCAAGTTAACTAACAGAACAGCTATGGCAAGCATCAAGCCGCTCGGCGACCGCGTTGTCGTTAAGCCCGAGGCTGCTGAAGAGAAGACCTCCAGCGGTCTCTACATCCCTGACACGGCGAAAGAAAAGCCGCAGCGCGGCACCGTGGTATCGGTTGGTCCGGGTCGAGTTGAGAACGGCACCAAGATCGATATGACCGTCAAGGAAGGCGACACCGTCCTCTACGGCAAGTACGCCGGCACAGAGATCGCGCTCGATGGCGAAGACTACCTGATTGTCCGCGAGAGCGATATCCTGGGAGTTCTCTCGTAAGCGCATCCGGAGCCATAAGGTTTCGGAGTTTTTATTCAGTCGCACATCTTATTCAGAAGATCAACTAGATATATACGATGGCAAAGCAAATCGTATTCGATTCGCAGGCACGCTCCGCTCTCAAGCGAGGCGTCGACACGCTGGCGAATGCCGTTAAAGTGACGCTTGGTCCCAAGGGACGCAACGTCATTATTGAGAAGAAATTCGGTGCGCCAACCGTCACCAAAGATGGTGTGTCGGTAGCGAAAGAGATCGAACTCGAGGATAAGCTCGAGAACGTCGGCGCACAGATGGTAAAGGAAGTTGCATCCAAGACTTCCGACGTGGCCGGCGATGGTACGACCACCGCTACGGTACTGGCGCAGGCCTTTATCAACGCCGGTCTCAAGAGCGTCACCGCCGGAGCCAATCCGATGGATCTCAAACGTGGAATCGACCGCGCCGTTGAGCAGATCATCGCGAACATCCGCGAGCAGAGCCGTGAGATCGAAGGCAAGGATGAGATTGCTCAGGTAGCATCCATCTCGGCCAACAACGACACGACGATCGGTGAGCTGATCGCTGACGCATTCGAACGTGTAGGAAAAGACGGGGTCATCACCGTCGAGGAAGCCAAGGGCACCGAGACCACGCTCGACGTGGTAGAAGGTATGCAGTTCGATCGCGGCTACCTTTCCCCCTACTTCGTCACGAATCCGGACAACATGCAGACCGTCCTCGAGGACGCCTACATCCTGATTCACGACAAGAAGATCTCGACCATGAAGGACCTCCTTCCTGTGCTCGAGAAAATTGCGCAGACCGGCTCCCCGCTGCTGGTAATCGCCGAAGACGTAGAAGGCGAGGCGCTGGCAACGATGGTGGTCAACAAACTGCGCGGCACGTTGAAAGTGGCTGCCGTCAAGGCACCGGGCTTCGGCGACCGTCGCAAGGCCATGCTCGAGGACATCGCAATCCTTACGGGCGGAACGGTCATCAGCGAAGAAAGAGGATATCGCCTCGAGAACGCCACCCTCGATTATCTCGGCCGTGCCAAGCGGATCGTGATCGACAAGGACAACACAACCATCGTCGACGGATCTGGTGAAGGAGATCAGATCGAGGCTCGCGCCGGACAGATCAAGCAGCAGATCGAGTCGACCACGTCTGATTACGATCGTGAGAAGTTGCAGGAGCGCCTCGCTAAGCTCTCTGGAGGTGTTGCAGTCCTGAAGATCGGTGCCGCTACCGAGCCGGAGATGAAAGAGAAGAAGGCTCGTGTTGAAGATGCACTGCACGCAACGCGCGCAGCCATCGAGGAAGGAATCATCCCGGGTGGTGGGGTAGCCTACATCCGCGCTCTGAGCGTCCTTGACGATGTAGCAACCGACAACGAAGACCAGCGGATCGGTGTTGAGATCGTTCGTCGTGCCCTCGAGGAGCCGATGCGCCAGATCGTCAACAACGCGGGCTTCGAAGGCTCGATCGTAATCCAGAAGGTCAAGGAAGGAACCTCCGATTTCGGGTTCAACGCTCGTACCGAAGAGTACGGCAACCTGATCGAGCAGGGAGTTCTCGACCCGACGAAAGTATCTCGTTCGGCACTGGAGAACGC
>CBFGXY010000058.1:0-8822 GCA_965652945.1 uncultured bacterium | reverse complement strand
GGATATCCTCGGGCGATTTAAAGGCTGCCCATCCCTCGTCGGCATTGGCTCTCGGATCGCCGTCTATGAATCCCGTGCGGTTACTCCTCGCCCAGTACTGCACGACATAGGTCGGTATTCCGCGCTGCAACAGTGCGTTCGACGGAGATCGTACCTCTATTCGATCCCAATACTGGGCAGGTGTGTCTGCCGCTCCGCCATCGTCGTTCATCGCCCAGGCGCGACCATCATCGTTGAAACCGTGATGGAAGAGGATCGGCAATTGCTCGAGCGCGGGGTCGTCTGTCGCGCTGACCACGACGGGCTGGGCAAAGACAGATGAAACGCTGCAGGCGATGAACAGCAGGGCAGGAATCAGCCACTGGGCGACGCATCTGAAGTCCGCCGAGGAGTCTACTGTGCAGGTCGATGATGCACACAGGTGTCGGAAGCGAATCATGGCAGAGCAATTGCGAAATGGGAACGTAGCGGTCTGTTCTCATATCTATCGCAAAGTCCGCCTCGACCGTATCACTGCGACTCAAATTTCCTCCACTCCTCGTCCCGGACCCGATCCTGCAAACCTGAAAATCAGAAACGTGCCGTCAATCCTGCAGACACCGATCGTCCACGCTCAACGAAACTGTAGTTGTCGTCGGCATCGTCGGTTCGCGTATTTGCCACATTCTGTACACCGATATTGAGCCAGAGCTCATCCCGGAGTTCGACATTCGCTCCGATATCAAACAGTGTATAAGGATCGAGTCGGATTTCCCCACTGGTTTGCGATCCCACATACTGGCCGCGCAGGAAAGCGGCTGTCCGATCTCCTATGATCGCATCAACCTTCCCACTCATCGAGTGTCTTGGTCGATAATCCAGCCTCACGTCCTGATCGAGGTCGCGAGCGTCGAGTAAAGTATGATTTGCCGTAAGGCGTCCTAAACGCCCCAGCCGCACACGCGCCGTAGTTTCGATGCCCCGGATCCGCGCCTGGTTCACGTTTCGAGGCACGAACATCGGCAGTTGCGTCTCCAGGTCGACGCCGATCGGGTCGACGCCGCTACCTCGCGGCGTATCGATGAGGTTCGTGATGTGGTTGGTGAAGACCGCCATGGATGCGCCAAAAGGGCGTGTGTCAAGATTGATGGAGGCTTCGAGATTCGTGCTCGTCTCCGGACGCAGGTCGTCGCTGCCTACGATCAGGCACGCACCGCGACAGCTTCGTACCACCGAATCGTCGCTCAGCTGACGAAGCGTGGGAGCTTTGAAGGCGGTCCCGATACCCGCTTTGAAGGTGATGGCTTCTGTCGCCGAGAAGACGCCGTACACGCGCGGCGTCAGGTGCAGGCCGAACGTTTGATGATGATCGAGTCGTGCGCCTCCCAGGATTTTGATGCCGTCGGTTAATGAAAATTCATCCTGGAGGAAGACCGCCTGCTGATGAACCGAGGAGCCTCCGGTAAGGAACTCCTCTGGTGCCTTCAGATCGATCCACCGCGCTTCGGCACCTCCGATGAACTGGTGTTTTCCTGTTGTGATGTGGGCATTGCCCTCCAGAACGAGGTTTCGTTGTACAAGATCATTCTCCGTGGTGACCCGCTCTGCATAGGATCGAACTTCCGAACGCATCCGGCCGATCTCACCTCGATGCGTCAGCACGACGTCGCTACGTCGAACCTCCGCCTCGGCATTGCCCCAGTTACTGATATAGTATTCGCCGAACCGTGTCTGATATGCATGCCCGATCTCGGCTTCGAACGCGTGTTTATCCGAAGCAGTCCAGTCGAGTTTCAGTCGTCCGTTATGATCGTTCCTTCCCTCAAGTGTGGCCAGGTCGCGGCGATTGACCGGACTACCGTCCGGCCGCGTAACCGGATCGCCGCTGCTGTCCAGTTGCGGCGCATCCGGCCAGCCATGCCATTCGTCGCGATGACTGATCCCACCGGTCAGGGTAAGCGCAAGCGTTCCAGGTATCAGGGCACCGCTTGCGTTTACACTCGCACGATACTCCTGACCCCCATCCCCGGAAGTTGGTGACTGCAACTCGGAGCTGATGCTCGTCCTCCATTCTCGGGCAGCGGGCCTGGTGATGACGTTAATCACTCCGCCGAGGGCTTCCGAGCCATAAAGTGCCGACATCCCCCCACGGACCACTTCGATCCTCTCGATCGATTCGATGGGTAACAGGCCGATGTCGAAGTCGTTGTGCCGGAAGACGGCTTCACTCGAGTTGATGCGTTTGCCGTCCACGAGGATCAACGTGTAGTTCGATTCCATGCCACGGATCTGGATCGAACGCCGGCCTTGAGAGCCCGCACTCAGGCTGATTCCAGGCAAGTCTCGAATCGCATCCGTGAGATCTCCAACGGGGCGCTGCGAGAGGTCTCGTCCCGATACGATGCTCACCGACGCCGGTGCGGTGGCAACCGACTGCTCCGTACGTGTTGCGGTGACTACAACGTCCTGATCGAAAAAATAGTCGGCGGGCTTGAGTTCAACTGACAGCTGCGCGGTACGGCCGGCGCGAAAGTCAACCCGATGCTCCTGTGATTGAAAGCCAATCATCGAGATCTGAACGACGTGTGAGCCCTCGGGGATACCCGATATCATGAAGCGACCTGTCGAATCGGTCGCCGTGCCGAGTGAAAGGTCCACAACGACTACCGTCGCCGATTCCAAGCCGATCCCGTTTTCATCCGCTACGTGCCCTTGCAGAACCGCCTGCCCAGACGCCGGCAGCACCGACAAAAGACCGCTTAGAAATACCGCTATAACCGAACGTGTCATCTCGCACCCTATTTAGATCTAATCTAAATTAGGCGGCAAGATACGCGCTATCAGCAGAAAATCCCCATCAGAGTGAAGCACTCACACATTTCTCATGGACGCAGCCTTTCGGTAGCTGGGCTAGTCTAGGATCACTACGTGAAGTCATAGGATCACTACGCGAAGTCATAGGATCACTACGCGAATTCATAGGATCACTACGCGAAGTCATACGATCACTACATGAAGTCATACGATCACTACGCGAAGCCATAGGATCACTACGTGAAGTCATACGATCACTACGTGAAGTCATACGATCACTACGCGAAGCCATAGGATCACTACGCGAAGTCATACGATCACTACGCGAAGCCATAGGATCACTACGCGAAGCCATAGGATGACTACGCGAAGTCATACGATCACTCTAAACCCAGCTGAGTGACACCCTGCTCGAAGACGATATCGACGGGGATATTTGCCTCGTTCAGGCGATCGAGGTCGGATTGAAGCTGCGTCGGAACGCCTCCATACCGGTTCACGAAATCGGCTACGGCTTCGTAATCACCATCTCCTTGCAGTGTCAAGATTTTTTCCGACAGGGCGTCGATGGCTTCCTGTGTCTTAACGGGATCGATTCTGTATCTGCCCGTTTGGGCGTCCCGTTCGAAGGCACCCATTTCCTGGAAGAAGTTGAAGCGTACCATGTTTGCCCGTCCGTGAGCGCTTGCGGCGCCGAAGCGGACGCTTCGAAAGATTCCTGCAAGAAAGGTCGCGAAGTTGTCCATGAGGTCAACGTCGATCTCGCCGGCCTCATTCAAGGCTGTAACCATATACAGACCAAGTACGTCGGCCTTGCCTTCCTCCAGCGCGGAATAGTGGTCGCGAAGGGCATCGCGAACGGTGCCCCTTCCCGTGACGGTGTTTTTGATGCCCAGACCATGCGCTACTTCGTGGAACATCGTGTTGTCAAAAAAGGCATCGAAAGTGATGTGATCCAGCTGGTCTTCGGCTATCAACACATCCGCTATCGGGACGAGGATCTCGTCGAATTTGGCGCGCATCGAATTCTTTAGCTGCAGCCGCCGAGTCCCTTTCTCGAGCTGAACCCCTTCATCGTTCGGCAGATTGATCGCTATGGTCTTCGAGCCCGCATTCGAGTCGCCTGCGTAGTAGATCGCATCGTAGGCGTTGAGGTCGGAATCGCTGCCGGGATTTTCAGACTTGTACTCATCCGCCACCGGAAGGCCTCGCTGAAGCATCGGAAGCAGAGAAGCGTAGCGCGAGAGACGGTCGCTCCATTCGAGATCCTTGATCAGGATGAAGGCTTCATGTGCGGTTTTTCGGCCGTAGAGTCTGTCCTCGTAGTGTTCGATCGGCCCGATAATGACTTCGATCGTGTTGTCTTTCATATCCATCCATGCCATGTCGCTCGCGCGGTATTCATCCGTGCGCAGCGCCTCGGAACGGAGCTCGAGATAGCGGCCAAGGCCGGAATCGCCCGCCAGAGCCGCCGCTTCCTCCAACAGGTCGGCGGCGGCATTTACCTCCGCCTCGAAATACTGGTGATAGGGGATGGCGATGAGATCTCCGGACTCGTCTCGACGCACGATGGTGTACTCGGAGAGAAGGTCGGGCTGGGCCACCGCGGCCGCGTCCAGTTCTTCTTTGGTGATGTCGGCCGGATAGAAATTCGCTCCGAGCGGCTTGGCACCAACTCCGTCGATGAACGGACGGTTGTCGTCGAGCCGATCCCACGGTCCATAATTGATCTCGACGAAACGCCGAAGCGATGCGTCTTCGATGTCCTCCAAAAGCTCGTCCGGATCTCCGTAGGCTTCCTGCCAGAAGAGACGATCCATGATGTCGGCCGCCTCGATGAGTATGGGAATCATCCGGCGTTCCGCATCAGAGAGGTTCGAGAGGTCGGCGGTCAATGTAAAGGGCGTGTACTTGGCCACGAGGTCGGCAGGATCGTTCGATTGCTCGACACGCGTCGCGCAGGATGTGAGCACGAATACCGCCGCGGTGAGCAATATGAGGGGAAGGCGAGTCATGACGTGAATTGGATTAATGGATGCGCCGCCAATTTACGGCCAAACTATGGCATCTGCGTCAAAACGACGAAATCGCTGATGTCATCAGGAACCGCACGGGTCGAGGCCGGAGCCGTGATGAACAGACACGTTGAGTGCGGCCGTACAGACAAAGGTGCCCGGTTCGACCAACATCCGAGTCGGATTCGGTCGAGCGTTCTGAATTCTCCAGATGCGGAGGGTAATGAGCTGACCTTAAGGGTGATGCGTCAGAACGACGAAATCGCCCAGGTCGGCATGCTGATCCGGCATAAAGGTGTCGCCCGGGCGTACGGCGATTACGAGTGTCGATGTCCCGGGGCGGTACGCCTCGAGCATCGTGGCGATGCCAATCCTCGATTCGATATGAAAGGCACCCGCCGCGTGCATCAGAAGGATTCCCTCACTTCGATCAAGTTTTCGCGCGATCGAGAGCGCCATCCCCGCATCCCATAGATGCTGGGCGCTGAGCAGATTCTCGGGACTCGGTCCGCCATGAGCCGGCATCCCGGCCATGCGCTCCATGAACACACTTCGGTACTCCTGGGTCAACGGCGGAAGTGGGAACGGAGGCAGGAATTCCTTCGAGCGCGTGAAGAGCGAATCGATCACCGAAAATCCGCCGCGCGCTACGGCGTTTACGTATCGCCTCGGAGGGTTCGCAGCGACAACCGCCAGGCCATTTTCGCGTGCGAACTCCACCATGGGCCGATAATCGCGCTCATAATTCTGCCACGGTCTCGAGCCGGCCCGAAAGTGCGCTTCGGTGATCATCCCTGCCAGGTACTCATCAACGACCAGCTGCACATCCGACTCAAACATTTCAAGCGAAAGAGCAACTGGACGGCGAGCGGTCTCGTGCAGGTGTCTGAGTAGCACTGCCTTAAACTGATGTCCAAGCGTATCATCGTGAAGCTCACCTACAAGCACGACGTCCATGTCCGCGGCTCGCTCCGTAATCACGTCCATTGAAGACAGCGATCCGTCGGATCCGTAGATCGTCCATCGGCTCTCATGTTGCGCTGCCACCGGAGAGCCTGCCCAGACAGCCACCATTAGGAGAATCCAGACCGCCCTCACCGCCGACCCCTGCCTCGTTCGCGGCGTCTCTTTCCTCCGCCCTGCTTCGATTTGTCAATCCGCGTCGGCTCTTCATATGTCTTCGCTCCCCGGTGGAGACTTTCGTGATACAGCCGATCGACCAGCATCGCAAGTGTTGCCGGCTCTTCCGCGGCGAGTTCCTTAACAAGGGGAAGGAAGCGCTTCATTCGTTCCTTCTCCAGGTTCGTCAATGCACGAAGCTGATCCTCCAACTGAACCATCACCCGCTCTGAGACCCGGGTCTCGACGTCTTCATCCGTAGGCGCCGGCTGTTTGTCTAACTCGATGCCGTACTTGCGAGCGATTCCCAGTAGATTTCTCTCATCCGTCCGGGTGGCCAGGATGATGGCAATGCCCGCCTTGCCCGCACGCGCCGTTCGGCCGGCACGATGGACATAATACTCTGGGTCGAGCGGCACATCATACATGATCACATGACTCAGATCGGAGATGTCGATGCCGCGGGCAGCCACGTCGGTCGCCACCAGAAACCGAAGTTCGCCTTTGCGAATCCGATCCATGACCGCTTCACGTGCCGACTGTGAGAGGTCGCCGGATATCTCATCGGCATTGTAGCCGTAGTTCCTGAGGAAGGTGGCCAGATACTCCACGTCCCGCTTGGTATTACAGAATATGATGGCGGAGTCCGGGTTCTCCATCTCGAGCACGCGCGCCAGGGCGCGGTCTTTCTCCATCGCATCCACGATGTGATACCGATGCTCGATGGCATCGACGCTGACTTTCCCCACACTCAGCGACAGAAAACCGGGGTCGTTCATGAACTCCCGCGCGAGAGACTGCACGCGGTACGGGATCGTCGCACTGAACATAAATGTGGTCCGTTCACGCGGCAGATAGCGCCTCAGCTCGCGCATCGCCGGAAAGAACCCCATCGACAGCATCTCGTCGGCTTCGTCGAAAACGAGAACCTGGAGCGCGGACAAATCCAGCGTCTTTCGCTCCAGATGGTCGAGAATCCTGCCGGGAGTCCCTATCACTACATGCGCACCTGCTTCGAGCTCGCGGAGCTGGCTCGTATACCGCACGCCTCCGTAAATGAGGGATGTCCGAAACGTCGACTCATCGCCGAGCATGCGCTCGAACTCTTCGTTGACCTGTCTCGCAAGCTCCCGCGTCGGGGTAAGTATCAGGGCCTGGGTTTTATTTTCCGATGGATCAAGTTTCTGAAGTAGAGGAAGCAGAAATGCCCCGGTCTTTCCTGAGCCCGTCCGGGACTGCACAATGATATCTCGACCTTCCAGCAGGTACGGGATGGCTCGTTCCTGAACGGGCATGAGGTCCTTCCAACCCATTCGTTCGATGGCCTTGCGCAGGGGTCCCTGCAAGTCACCGGCTTCAATCGGCGGCAGGGGCGGATCAGGCTCGGCAAATGCCTTCTCCTGTCGCTCTTCCCTGCGTGATTGCTGGCCGCGCGTCGTCAGGTCAATGACTTTTGTGTAGGCGCCTCCCTGTGATCCTTCGGATGTCATAATTTATCCATCGTATAATGTCATAAATCCAACGAAAGGCGATCCGCCGTCTGGCACACCGCCTTTCAGGGCCAAACAACCCTTGTACGGATCGGACGGCCGCCTGCTCCGATATTTTTTACTTCGATCAGATCGCGAGCCCGCCGTCAACCTGCAGCACTTGTCCGGTGATATAATCGGAAAGGGATGAGCCAAGGAAAAGGGCGGCGTTGGCCACATCCTCAGGGTCTGCAGCGCGGCCGAGCGGTACCGCCTCCAACATGGCAGCAAGCGTATCCTCTTTCAAAGCGGCTGTCATTTCCGTGGCCACATATCCGGGGGCAATCACGTTTACCGTCACCCCGCGGCTGGCAAGCTCCTTCGCGAGGCTCTTCGACAATCCAATGATGCCTGCTTTCGAGGCCGCGTAATTGGTCTGACCCGCATTGCCGCTGATGCCGATTATGGAAGACATGTTGATGATCTTCCCCGCGCGCTGACGCATCATCGGACGATAAGCCGCCTTGCAGAAATTAAAGACGCTCTTGAGGTTGGTGTCAATGACGGCGTCCCAATCCTCCTCGCTCATCCGCAGCATGAGGCCGTCCCGCGTGATGCCCGCATTGTTGATCAGCACGTCGAGTGAGCCCCAGGCCTCGACCACGCCCTCGACCGCTTCGGCTGCTGCTGCAGGATCTGCGGCGTCTCCCTGAAATACCAGAACTTCTGTACCGGATTCTCCCAGCTCATTGTTCAGCGCGTCTGCCTGTTCGCGAGAAGATCGAAATGTGATCGCAACACGGGCACCCGCTGCGGCATAGGCTTTCACGATCGAACGTCCGATGCCTCGCGTGCCTCCGGTTATGAGTACGTTCTTTCCCGAGAGATCGATGTGCATGCTATTCTGAAGATCCGTTTCTGAGTTGATGAAGGTCAGCTGCCGTACCCGCGGTTTCCGTCTGGACTTCGCGCCCCAGGGTTCGGCGGGTCAGGCCGATGAGCACCTTGCCCGCACCGACCTCAATGAAGCGCCCGGCCCCGTCGCCTTGCTGGGCGCGGAGGATTTCCGTCCAACGAACCGGTGCCAGCAACTGCTCCAGTAGTCGTCGTCGGATTTCCTCCGGATCGGTCGTTGGCTGTGCGGTTACGTTGAGATAAACCGGGCAATCGGGGGCGCTTATCTCAAGATTCTCGAGAGTAGATGCAAGACCGTCCCGGGCAAAATCCATGAGCGGCGAGTGGAACGCACCGCTGACCGGCAGCGGAACCACTCGTCTGGCGCCCGCCTCCTTCAGTAGTTCCGAGGCCTTTTCGACGGCGCCGACATCACCTGATATGACGACCTGACCGGGGGCGTTGAAGTTTGCCGGCTGAACGATCTGTCCGGATTGAGACACTTCCTCACAAATCCGCTCGATTACTTCGT
>CBFGXY010000057.1:0-8833 GCA_965652945.1 uncultured bacterium | reverse complement strand
CGATCTCGTCCCATGACCGCCAAGCCGGTACCAGTCCAAGAGGAGTGCGAGATGATCCCTTTACTTCATCACTCTGGACACTGCTCGAAGACGTAACCCGACTGGGCGGTTCGTCCACTTTCCTTTTGAAGGCAGGAGGATCAGATGTGCGTGATGTGGCCTATCCGCTGAGGTCTTCCGTGATCCGCAGGTTTGTTCGGGTGGCAACGGACCGAGGTGCAGACCTTGGCCTTCACCCCAGTTATCATGTGTCTACCGATTCGAAACGGCTACGGCAGGAGAAGGAGTCCCTGTCGCGAGCACTCTCTCGCGCGCCATTCGTCGTTCGGAGTCATTACCTCAGGTTTTCCCTTCCCCAGACCATCCGATTGTACGAGAAGGCGGGCTTCCGAATAGATTCTACACTCGCCTTTCCAGAGATGGAAGGATTTCGATTCGGGACGTGCCATCCCTTCAAGCTCTTCGATATAGATGCCGACAGAGAATCCGATCTATGGGAGATCCCGCTTACGTTCATGGACGCGTCGCTATTCAATCGGCGGATGCTATCCGTAGACGAGGCGCTCGAGCGCACCTTCGCTTTGCTCGATGTTTGCCGGAAGTATGGTGGAATCTGCGTCGGTCTGTGGCACAACGTGGTCGACGACATTCGAGCCTATCCCGGATGGCGGCATCACTTTCGCCAGACCCTCCGGTATGCACACGAGCACCAGGCACAAATTGCATCTTTGAGTGAACTCCTCGCCTGCGTCTCAGGAGATGATCATGCTCCTTCAGCAGCCAGCTCCCGGACGACCTCGGCATAGAACTCGTGCGAGTCGAACCGGCTGCCGGGCACGATCTGAATCCCCACCTGCGCGGCGTGATCGGCCTCGATGGTGCCTTTGAATTCTCCCCATTTTGCACTTTCCACACTCACAAATCCGTCGTTGACACCCTCACGTTCGTACAGAATACCGTTCAGGATTCTCAAAAACGGATTCATAATTACGTCCGTACCCTTGCCGGCGCTCCCTGCATAGGACCAGTACCGCACCGATGGATTGTCGGGGACCGATGTGTTGAACTCGTCGCAGACGACTTCTGCCGTGAACTCTTCGACCGCCGTCATGAAATCGGCCTCCGCGCCCGGCAAAGATCGTGTGCCCATCCAGTTGGCGGCCGTAGCCGTCAGCTCCTGAAGGCGCTGCGGTTGCGACAGCACGAAGGAAGCGATCGCTGTCCCGTGGTGCGGCGTAGAAATCGTTACCAGCGATTCGATTCTCGGCGCCATCCCCAGCTGTGAGATGAGGTACCGTGCGTCGAGGCCACCCATCGAGTGCGCGACCAGGTTCAATCGTTCGGCACCCGTAATCTCGAGAATCCGCTCGAGGTGTTCCTTCCAACTCTGAGACCGAATCTGTACCGTGTTGTAGGGAGCTACGTTCGGCGCAAAGGCAAGCACACCATGGCCGCGCAAGTGCATGGCTTCCTCATGCAGGTGGCCTCCGCGGCGTAGTGAGGCAAGTGCGCCAAACCCGTGCATCAAGACGACCGGATATCTGGTCAGTATCACCTCCGGTTGAGGAAATGCGGTGAGCGGTGCTAGAATCGATGCGGATGATCCGTTCTTTCCCACGTTCTTTATGGAGCAAATAGGATGAGTTGTGGGATGGCCAGAATCATGGCCATCACGATTGGTACCTGAATGTTGTCATCAAGTGGACGTGGAAAGATCTCGACGAATGCACCGGCCGCTGCCGTGGCGAGGATTCTTCCCACAGGAAACCCTCCAAGGAAGTACAGAGCCGCAGAGGCGGTGATGAAGAATGCCAGTGATCCTTCCAGCGTATGATCGGTTCGGGGCCATCGATGGCTGCCCCACCGTCTTCCGACCAGCGCCGCGAAAGCATCTGCAATCATAAAGACCGCGAGTGAAATCGATGCAATCCGTATCGGGAAAACCACGGAAAGAACAGCGGCCGAGATCATGAGGCATGTGGCGCCGTTGAGCACGAACGGACTCCCCTCAGGATGCCGCTCCCGAGTTCGCATCATGAACCCGAAGTATCGATCGATAAAGCGATAGAACCAGGGCGAGTGAAAGCGAAGCACATCCACCACGGTAATGAGAACTGCCAGCGGAACGAAGACCAAAACGGACCCTTCTTTCCCGAGGTGCCACATCGAGAGCGGAATAATCAGCGCGATCAAGTGGAGCAGTTTACGCGCCACCTCGGCCCGGTACGGGATGTCACGTTCTTCCTGCACGAGCGGTCCGTTCATTGACGATGTAATAAGGCAGTCGAACGCGGCACGAATCTATAATCAGGCAGTCTGATTCTGATCGTCCGAAGGCAATGACGCAGGGCAGATCCTCTGTGTGGGGAATTTATCTTGCAATGCCCCGCGAACTCGCAGGGTATGCAAAGAAATTCTTTCGATGGGAGGACGCGCGTAAAGCACCACTTTCGATTTCCGCCGTATGATGATTAATAGACGGCACGATTAGACGTAGCACCGGGATTATACAATCTCATGAGTTGGATTATTACGTTTCTGGTGATTGCCTTTGGCGGCGGGCTCTGGTTGTGGGTTCTCCGTTACTACGACCGGATTGAACCCGAATCGGTGCGTCATCTACTTCAGGTAGGTGTGATCGGTGGCTTTATAGCCGTAGCGGTGGCGGCGGTTCTCAATGAACTTGCGCGGTGGCAGCTCGGTCTCGGATATGATCTGCACCTAGAGGTGCCTGCACAGCTGCTTCCGCTCGTCGCTTTCTGCCTGTTTGTCGGTCTGATCGAAGAGACGATTAAAGCAATAGCGACTGTGTTTACCACCCGGAGGATGGGAAATCTGGATGAGCCAGTCGATGCGATGATATATGCGATGACGGTAGGTCTGGGCTTCGCCGTCTTTGAGAATTTGATCTATGCACGTCAGTTCGGTAATGATGTGTTGATCGCTCGGTTTCTGTGGCCGGTTCCGGCGCATATGGCCTACTCTGCGATCTGGGGATATGGCCTTGCCAAGGCGAAGTACGTTTACGCGGGACGAAGCATGGGCCGGGTGATGGCTCCGTGGATTGTGCTGGCGGGACTGCTTCATGCGGGCGCGAACTTTCTGCTTTTCCTGCAGGTGCCGCTGGCCGCGTGGGGCAGTCTGTTCATCTTTGCCATCCTTGTTATACAGGCGCACAGGGGCATTCAACGCCTGGTGGCAGAGTCTCCGTTTCTGGAGCCGGGGGAATGTCCCACATGCCGGTACGTCAACGCTCCATCGGCCGTACTCTGCGCGCGCTGCGGAGACTCTCTGACCGACACCGAGATTTTTGGGACCTGTCCCTGCGGCCTCAAACGCATCCCTCAAGCCTCGACGGACTGTCCCGTCTGCGGGGTGCCGATCGATAAAGCTGCAGCGGCCAGTGATCAGATAGCGCAGCGAAACGAATCCCCATGATTGCCACACCGCTACGGAACGCGCAACCGTGCGGATAGTACCCGGGCCGCTTGCCACAGCCATTTGTGACGAACCGACGAATCGCCGTTCATCCTCGAAGCCCTCGTTCAATGGACATCGAGATTCGATATCTCGACAATCATCTTCTGGTGGTGAATAAACCAGCCGGAATGCCCTCTCAGGAAGATGCCAGCAGGGATCTGGATGTGGTCACCTGGGGAAAAGAATACCTCAAAAAAAAGTTCGATAAGCCGGGCAGGGTGTACCTTGGACTGGTTCACCGGCTGGACAGACCCGCTTCGGGTGTGATGGTACTTGCCCGGACTTCCAAGGCGGCGGCGAGGTTGTCAGACCAATTCCGAAAGCGCACGGCGTCTCGGAGATACGTGGCTATCGTGGAGGGACATGTCGAAAAGGACCGGTCCGTGTTGACCGATTATCTCCTCAAGCAGGACCGGCATGTACGAGTTGTCGAGAAATCTCATTCCGGAGCGAAATGGGCCGAGCTCAGCTACGAGGTTGCCCGGCGGTCGATCTGGAGGCGGCAGAACGTGAGCCTGGTCGAGGTCGCGCTGAATACAGGTCGCGCCCATCAAATTCGAGTACAGCTCGGGTCAAGGGGTCACCCCATTCTGGGGGATCTGCGATACGAGGCAAAAACAGAATTCGACGGCAGGAACCTCGCTCTGCATGCATTCTCTCTTACGCTAACGCATCCCACGAGGCGCGAAACCATGAGGTTCAAAGCGCACCCCTCCCGCGACTGGGAAGTCTTCTCAGACGACCTTGCGCGGATTATTTCCGCACCTTAAAACTGATGCGTCTTCACACCTTTTGCCACTTCAGACGGTGCCGGAAGCACGGTGGCTCGTGAACCTCGGAAGGGATCAACTACGATCGGAACGTACTGATACGTTTCGAACTGGCCCGCCCCTCGCTGGAATCTTTCGCCGATTGCCTTCCGCAGCATGGTGTAAGCCTCCGGCCCTACGATAATGAACCGCGGTTCCACGTCGTTCTCCTTCATCTGCCGAATTCCATCATCAACGATTTGAAGGATGTCTTCGCGGGAGGCCTCGTATTCGATGATCGTCATACTTGAACGGAATGTGTCTGAATGTCCTTCTGCACACTGGTAACGTCAACAGCGCGGCGTTACCGTGACCTGAAGACGGTGTTCCAAACGCATAATCCTTGCAGCCGGTGCATGCAGTTGGTTACGCGAAAGGGTGACGCGGCCGGAATAAGGCGTGGCTCCGGAGACGAGTGTGAAAGCGAGAAGTGAACGCTCATCGTAAACCATTGCTTCTCCTCGTATCTGGTAAGCACGTATGGAGATTGTGCACGGTGGTTTCATAGTCGCGCCGCCTGGCCGATACAATCTGGTAGAGCAGGGTGACGCGAGAGAGGATGACCCTGCACTGACCGTAAGATATCAAGCCTGGCGGCGATACCACTCGGAAGGATCGACTGGCGGGCAGCATGAAGGATCGACGGATTGATTGTGGCTCCGGCGAAGATTCAAAGTACGCCCGGAACTGCAATAGCGCCTCTCGTTAAGGTCTTGATGTGCACGAGTTGCCGACCTTGCATGCGCCAAGACAGGACATGAGCCCACGTGAATTTCTGAAATTCTACCGTTATGATCCGCGAGTCGTGACGGGCGAGTATTTCTCCTCGAAACCGCTATGTATCGAGCGAGGCGATCGCGTGGGTGTGGTCCTCATGAACCTCGGCGGGCCCGATACGGTTGCCGATGTCGAGCCTTTCCTGTACAACCTGTTCATGGATCCGGCCATCATCGATATCCCGGTGGGCGGAGCGGTCCGGCACTGGCTCAGTCGCTACGTGGCGTCAAGACGAGCCAGAACCGTAGCGTCTGACTATGAGCAGATCGGTGGCGGAGCGCCCATCAACCGACTGACGCGCGAGCAGGCACAGAGCCTGGAGAAATACCTTAACCGGAATTTCGGCGAATCTGCCCGGGTAGAGTTTAAGACGTACATCGCAATGCGGCACTGGCACCCGTTCAGTGAGGAAGCCGCCGCCCAGATGCAAAGCGACGGGATAAACAAGGTCGTACTTCTGCCTCTCTATCCGCAGTACTCCAAGACTACGACCGGCTCGTCGCTCGTTTACTGGTACGTTCTCCAGCAACGAAACGAGATTCCAACCTGGGCCACAACCTACGTATTCCAGTACGCGGCGAATCCCAAGTACGTGCAGGCAGTCAATGATCGCATTGACGAAGCGCTGCAGCGATTCTCAAAGGAAGATCGCGACGACGTGCACCTCGTCTTCAGCGCATATGGCACGCCGATTCGGGAGTTGCGCGAACGACGGGATCCGTATTGCTGCCTGGTGAATTCGTCGGTGGACCGGGTGATGAATATGCGGCAGTTCGACAGACCGTATCATGTCTCATTTCAGAACAGATCCGGGCCGGCCGAGCGGCTCACGCCAAACACGCCGGACAAACTCGAAGAACTGGCGCATGATGGAGTTAAGTCCGTCTTGATCGTGCCAATTTCTTTCGTTACGGACCATGTCGAAACAACATTCGAACTCGACATCGCCGTGCGCGAAGAGGCAGCATCATTTGGCATCGAAAACTACGAAGTTACCTCAGGGCTGAACTGCCACCCGCTCTTCATCGCGAGTCTGGCCGAGGCAACCATCGCTCAACTGGTACTCCCCGGACGTGAAAACTCGAATCGGGCTCTGGACTATGACCTCAAGCCTATCAAGTCTCTTCCACATCATCCGGGGGAGGAGCGTTGCACGCGCTGCTCACAATGCCCGAATGTGATCGAAGCGCGTCGCTGGGAAGATCAGCCGATTGAAGAATGCCGTGGCGCGGTGCCGGAAGAAATCGACTGACGCACCATGACCGAGGCACCTTCCGATCATCTGCTACGGACCTTCGCTTCGGTACCGGTCCAGAGCAGCGTTCTGATAGTCGGTACCGATGATGGCCGTCATACGGATCCGCTCCGCCAACTCGGATTTCCGATCAGTATGGTGACCTCGATTGGGACCGATCACGTCGAAGAGCAAGAACAATCGCTCCGTAATCACACGGGGTCGACTACCCATCACTACACACGTCTTGGCGAGGTACCGGACGACACGTACGACTGGGTCGTCGCATACGGTTCGCATCGTCAGGCCGATATGAGTGTCGAGGGTCTTCTGGAAGACCTGATCGAGATCCGCAGGGTAACGCGGCCCGGAGGATGGGCGTACATCGCCATTCACACGGGTTCGGTCAGAGAATCGAATAGCGAATTGATCCTGGCGCAATATCGGTTGATGGAAAAGGCAGGATTCGAACTGGCGGAGAAGTCGGAAGTGATAGTAGAGCGCGGAGGAAAGCTCGTTCGCGGGATCTTCCGGCGGGTGGATGAAGATACGCCGCTTTGATCACCGCGATTAGGTTTCTGAGGATGGGTCGACAGGTTTCCCTCCGGATCGGATTCCAATCCAACCAGCGTGTCCTTTCAAGGGATGCGCTCCGTTAGTCGGCGAATAGGAAATCCACTTCGCGGTTTTCGACATTCGCGCCGACGACTGTCACCCGCACCGGATCACCCAGTCGAAACTGCCGGCCCGAATGCCGTCCTACAAGGCGGTACGTGCGTTCATCGTACTCGTAAAAGTCATCATCCATATCTCGGACGTGCACCATTCCTTCGACCAGCAGGTCGTTCAATTCGACGAAGATTCCGAACTTGGTGACACCGCTGATGACGCCGTCGAAGGAGGCTCCGAGGTGCTCGCGGATGAACTCCACCTGCTTCAGTTTGACGGACTCCCGCTCGGCTTCCACCGCGCTCCGTTCGCGACCTGAGCAGTGTTCGCAATACGCTTCGTATTGCTCTTCATCCACACTCGATCCTCCGTTCGCATATCGCTTTAGCAACCGATGCGCCATCAGGTCGGGGTATCGCCGGATTGGACTCGTAAAGTGCGAATAGTACCGGAAGGCCAGTCCGTAGTGACCAATGTTTTTCGTCGAATAGATCGCCTTGGCCATCGAGCGGAGGGCGGCCTGCTCGATGACGGGTTGTACCGGCGAGCCCTTGACTTGCTCCAGCAAATCATTGAGGGCGCCGGAGTCGACGTTCCCGCCCGAGAGTTCCAGTCGATATCCGAATGCTCGCACATATTCAGCGAGCTTTAGAATTTTCTCGGCATCGGGACGGTCATGCACCCGATACACGAACGTCTTCGGGTCGGATCGCCGGGCAATGTGTCGAGCCACGACTCGGTTGGCGAGCAGCATCAACTCCTCGATCGTTCGATTGGCCTCTCGACGCTCGACGCGGTAGATATTGACCGGTTTGCCCTCATCGTCGAGCTCGACTCGGACCTCGGGAATATCGAAGTCGACCGCGCCCTTGCGCATCCGTCGACGTGTCAGCGTACGGGCCAGCCGTGCGGCAAGCACGACATCGCCTGCCAGCGGATGTTCAGAATTGCCTCCATCGATGATCGTCTGCGCTTCTTCGTACGTGAAGCGCTGCTTCGACCGGATCACAGTCTCACGAATGTCATAACCTTTTACTACTCCCTGAGTCGTGATTCGGATGATTACCGAGAAGGCGAATTTGTCTTCATCCGGTCGCAGTGAACACGCCCCATTCGACAACTTCTGGGGAAGCATTGGGATCACTCGATCGACGAGATAGACGCTCGTCGCGCGTTCGTACGCCTCCTGGTCGATCAGTGACCCGGCCTCCACGTAGTGGCTTACATCAGCGATGTGAACCCCGACTTCAAGAAGCTCATCCTCCAGCTTTTTTATGTGGATGGCGTCATCAAAGTCTTTGGCATCGACCGGATCGATCGTGAAGACGGGTAGGTCGCGAAGATCGAGGCGCCGCTTCACTTCCTCCTTCGGAAGTTCGAGGGGGATGCGCTCGGCGGCTTCGATGACCTCCTTCGGAAAGCCGGAGCGCACGTCGAAGCTCATGGCAAGCGCCAGAACCTGCACCGAAGGATCGTCCGCTGGTCCGATCACTTCCAGAATGCGACCTTGCGGGGAGGTACGACGGCTGTCAAAATGGTCGATCGACACCACCACCTTCATCCCATTGGTGGCGCCGTTGAAGCTTTTCTTCGGCACGTACACATCGTGCGTGATGCGTTTGTCGTCGGTCTCGACGAAGGCGAAGCTGCCTTTCTCGTAGAAGGTACCGACCGCCGTGGTTCGTTTACGTTCGATGACTTCCAGGACCTCCGCCTCTCGCCGCCGGTCTCCACGAGCAGGTGCACTCAGGCCCGCGAGCACAATATCGCCGTCGAGAGCATTCCCCATGTTCGGCTCACGCACATACAGATCCTCATCCCGGCCTTCCACCTCGATGAATCCGAAGCCCTGAGGATTGACGCG
>CBFGXY010000056.1:0-8895 GCA_965652945.1 uncultured bacterium | reverse complement strand
GCGGCGGCACAAAAATAATCGACGTGTTGGCACCTTCGTTCTCGACGGCTTCGGCGACCGTGTTAAACACAGGACGCTCGAGATGGGTCTGCCCTCCCTTTCCGGGAGTGACACCTCCGACCAACGTCGTTCCATACTCGATCATCTGACCGGAATGGAACGAGCCCTCGGATCCGGTAAAGCCTTGGACAATCAGGCGCGTGTTGGAATCAACAAGGATGCTCATATTTCTTTCAAATAGAAGATGGTGCGATCTGCCGTCGAACTGCCGAAGATAAGGCGGTAAGTGTAAAGAATTGTGCTGAGTGAATGAGCCCTAGCCGATCTTCATGAGCGCATCACCTGCCCGCAGAAGGGTAGCTTCGTCAAAATGGGCACCGATTAACTGCACCCCGATCGGAAGACCCGCTGCACCAACACCGGCCGGCACGACGACGGCCGGCACACCGGCCAGGTTCACGGGCACCGTGTACACATCGTTCAGATAGACGTCGAGCGGATCCGAAAACTTCTCTCCTATCTTGAAGGCGGTGGACGGACTCACCGGAGCCAGAAGGACGTCTACCTCCTTAAAGGCTTTCTCGAAATCAGTACGGATGAGACTGCGCACTTTCTGAGCCTTCGTGAAGTAGGCATCATAGTATCCCGAGGAGAGCACGTACGTGCCGAGCATGATTCGCCGTTTGACCTCCTCGCCGAACCCTTCCGATCGACTGGAGACGTAGAGGTCGTCGAGTAGTGAACGCCCGTCGGCGGCCGCTTCCGCCGGACGCCCGGTGCTTCGATATCCAAATCGCACGCCGTCATAGCGGGCGAGATTGCTCGAGGCCTCAGCCATCGTAAGAATGTAATACGTGGCCACGCCGTACTCAGTGTGAGGAAGCGACACCTCCGACACGATCGCTCCCGCCTCCTGCAACTTATCCGACGTTTCTGCGAGGGTCTTGCGGACATCCTGCGTCATGCCTTCCGAAAGAAACTCTTTCGGGATTCCCACTCGTAGCCCGTCCAGTGTCCCAGCAAGCGTGGAGGAATAATCGGAAACCTCGACAGGTGCCGACGTGCTGTCTCGCTCATCGTTACCAGCCATCACCTCCATCATGAGCGCCAGATCCTCGACGGATCGAGCCATAGGCCCAATGACGTCAAAAGAAGAAGCGAGGGCGATCGAGCCGAAGCGGCTGACACGTCCATACGTCGGTTTCAGGGATGAAATACCGCAGAATGAGGCCGGCTGGCGGACACTACCACCCGTATCCGTACCGAGCGCCGTATGACAGAGTCCTGCTGCAACCGCCGACGCCGAACCTCCCGAAGATCCACCCGCAACGCGCGATTCATCAAAGGGATTGACCGGCGGTCCGAACCAGGACGTCTCGCCGGAGGACCCCATCCCAAACTCATCGCAGTTGGTTCGCCCAATAATGATCGCACCGGCCTCCTCCAGATGCTCGATCACCGTGGCGTTGAATAGCGACTCAAAGTTTTCCAGCATCCTCGAGCCTGCCGTCGCCGTTCGTCCCTCCTGGACGATCATGTCTTTTACGGCAACGACCATTCCGTGCAGGGGTCTTATCCCCCCCTGGTCACGTTCTGAATCCAGCGCGGCGGCCCGTTCCAGCGCAGCCTCTCCATCAACCGAAATGAAGGCATTTAGCCGCGGGTTCAGATTCTCGATTCGCTCTAAAAAAGACGAGACCAGCTGATGACAACTGGTCTCCCCCGTTTCCAGCGCCGGACGATCTCCGGCGTAGGTCGATACATTCATTCGTGCAGACTTTTCGGTACCGTGGCTACGTAGAGATTATCCTTCGGAACCGCCCGGATTCTGGGTGTGCGGCTGCTGCTCGGGTTGATCAACAGAAACATCGTATGATGTATCGCTGCGCGGCGTTGGGGCCTGTGCCGGTGGACGAGGCTGCTGCACCCGGGGCCGATCATCAAGAGAAATCTCTGCGCTGATTTCGCGGGTGGCATCTTTGAACTCTTTAATGCCCTTCCCGAGGCCACGTGCAATCTCCGGAATCCGCTTTGCGCCAAACAGTAACAAAACGACGAGAAAAATGATCAACAGCTGGGACATTCCTGGTGGAGTCATGGCGAAATCAGCTAAGCTTGTTGGCGACTCAGTGGTGATTGTTGCTTCGATCGAAACGTAGCCTCTTGTTACTGGTTCCGACGACATCGCCGGCGTTGGCGCAAACTTAGCATGGAGAGACCCTCCCACCTCATATTTATCTATATCTGAATTATCAGGATCATGTCAGCGAAGAACGATACTGCCTCACTCGATGAAATTCGGTCGTGGCCGAAAGCGGAACTGCATTGCCATCTCGATGGCTCTCTGCGTCTCGAAACGATGCTGGATATTGCGCGGAAGGAAGGCAAGATGAGCGTGCTTCCGTCGGACAGCGTGGAGGAACTTGAATCCATACTGAGGCAAATCGACGACTCGGAGACGCTGGAGGCGTACCTGGCCTGGTTCAAGTACTCGATTCCGTTGATGCAGACTCGAGAAGCGCTGACGAGAATAGCGTACGAATTAGCCGAAGACTGCGCTCAAGAGAATGTCAAATATCTCGAAGTCCGGTATGGGCCGATATTGCATACCGAAGAAGGCCTGTCACTTGAAGAAGTGAATGATGCCGTTCTCGAGGGTTTGAAGCACGCAGAACGAGACTTCGGCATACGAACGGGCGTCATTATTTGTGGCCTGCGCGACCGATACGAAAGTGCATCACTGAGACAGGCCGAACTTGCTGCTGCGTATAGAAACCGGGGCGTTGTCGGATTTGACCTCGCAGGAGGTGAGGCGGGGAATCCACCGAAACACCATCTCCACGCGTTTTATTATGCTCGTAATCAGCTTGTGAATCTAACCATACACGCAGGTGAGTCCTGGGGACCGGATTCTATTCGCCAGGCGCTGTTCTTTTGTGGAGCACATCGCATAGGTCACGGCACGACCCTCCATCAAGATCCGGAGCTACTTCAGTACTTTGTCGATCATCAAATTCCGCTGGAGGTCTGCCCGACGAGCAACGTGCAAACGCATGTCGTCTCGAGTCTCGAAGAGCATCCGATGCGTATTTACATCGACAAAGGAGTACCAGTAACCATCAATACCGACAATCGGCTCTTCAGTCGGACATCGTCTTCCATGGAATTGTACCGGACCGCAAACGCACTTGACCTCTCCAGAGAGGAACTCGTAAACATTGTGGTCAATGGCTTCCGGCACGCCTTTCTGTCGTGGGATGAACGAATGCAGATGGCAGACGATGCGCAGCAATTCCTTTCTCAATCATCCTAACGTGATCCTTCACCCAAATGTCTCGAGTTGTCGTACCGGCCTCATCACTGAGAGGTGACCTGCAGATCCCGCCGGATAAGTCGGTTGCTCACCGCACCGTTATGCTCAGTGCAATTGCGGAAGGGACCTCCCACATCGCCAACTACCCTCGTTCGGCGGACCCTCGAACGACGCTTGCGTGTATTGAGGCGCTGGGAATCGATGTGGAAGAGAACGAGGATATACTGACCGTTCATGGCCGAGGACTCCATGGGCTGCAGGCTCCATCAGGGCCCCTCGACTGCGAGAACTCGGGGACAACCATGCGGCTACTTGCCGGAATTCTCAGCGGGCAGGAGTTCGGCTCTAGCCTTATAGGAGATGCCTCGCTGATGAAACGCCCGATGGAGCGAATCGCATCGCCATTGCGGCGCATGGGCGCGAAGGTAAGTCTCAACAATGGACATCCCCCGATCGATATTACTGGTGGGCAGCGCCTACGCCCGCTCAACTACGAGATGCCCGTCGCATCGGCCCAGGTGAAGTCGTGCGTTCTCCTCGCCGGGCTGTATGCGGATGGAGTCACGACGGTCATCGAATCGTTGCCCTCGAGAGATCACACAGAACGGATGCTGGGCCTGTCTACGATCGATGATGGTGAATCGGTCAAAATTAGCGTGGAAGGAGGAATGACCATCGCGCCACGCACATGGGCCGTCCCGGGGGATTTCTCGGGAGCAGCCTTTTTCATGGTCGCAGGTCTGATCGTACCCGATTCCGAATTGCATCTGCGGGGTGTGGGGCTGAACCCGTCACGCAGCGCCCTTCTGGATGTGTTGAGGGCGATGGGAGGCGACATTGGGACGACCAATGAGCGTGAGGTGGGTGGGGAAATACTTGGAGATCTACGTGTTCGCACATCTGAGCTCCATGGCGTGACCGTTGGCGGACGAATCGTTCCTAATCTGATCGACGAGATACCGGCATTGTCGGTGGCGGCGGCCTATGCACACGGCACCACGGAGATACGTGATGCCGCGGAGCTACGGGTCAAGGAAAGTGATCGCATCCGTCTCATCGTAGATAATCTCGCAGCCATGGGCGCAGATGTTAGTGAGAGGGAAGACGGGCTGGTCATACACGGAGGTTCACAGCTCCGGGGCGGACGAGTCGACAGTCAAGGCGACCACCGGATCGCAATGGCCATGGGCGTAGCCGCCTTGGCGGCAAAGGGGGACACTACGGTTATCGACCCGGATTGCGCAGCCATATCTTATCCCGGCTTTTGGGACGCGATCGATTCAGTCAGAAGGTGAGCTCCGCACGAGGGCAGGTGTGGCAACGATCCAGCCTGCCCTTCCCAGAGTGAAGTGAATCCGGGCGAATCGTGTTTCGATCGAGAACCTGAGATCCGTCACTCCCCAACCTCCTCTCCGGGCACCCACAGATGCCGCTCAAGATCCACGCATCCCTCGTCGGTAAAGGTGATTCCTTCCGATCGTAGTCGTTCCTCCATTACGTGGAGGCCTTCGAAATGCATCTTTCCGCTTAGCGCGCCAAAGCGGTTCACCACCCGATGCGCAGGTAGGCCCGTACCCGCCGACTTGTTCAATGCCCACCCCACGGCGCGGGCAGAACTCCGAGTGCCGAGGTATTCGGCAATGTGTCCATAGGTTGTCACCCGCCCGTAAGGGATGGCATCGACCACCTCCCATACTCTGGAGAAGAAGTCAGAGGCGGAATCAGAATCTGTCATAATGAGGTGGCCCAATCAAGAAGATGCGGGTACTTCTCCCGAATCGCGAATGATAGAATATGCCGGGGTACGATGTCCAGATTAAATACTTGCGTGATGTCTTACATTCGTCTACTTCATTCTTTCACATATGGGTAGATACGCATGACACGCATAAGATTACTGACCACAGCAGTGATCCTGGCAATCCCCGTTGTGTTGATGGGTTGTAGCATTCTGGGTGGGGAACGCACCCAGATGGGAATGTCCGACTTATATAATCTCTACCTTCCTATGGTCAGAGAAATCCCTCATCCTGATTCTTCGACGATCGGTGCAGATGAGGGATTGTATGATGCACGTTTGCGTTGGTCAGTGAATCATAACCGCCGTATGGGGAATCGCAATTACGCACCGGGTGGTTTCACGTCATTTGCCACGCTTTTGACTTCGGATCTGGTGGATCACAGCCTCGGCCGAGAGATCATCGGTGATCTGAGCCCGGATCTCCAGGAGCGTCTTCGAGAAGAGCAACGTGAACGAGTCGATGGCTCGATCGTGTTCGACGTTCACCTCTTCGTGCCGGCGGTTCCTGGCTACGATCTGGCTGAGACAAGTCTACGCGGTGCTGGAGCGTGGGTAACGCTCGACGTTGGGGACGGAGAGCGGTATCCGGCTTCTAACGTCGTTTCCGATATCACAGATCAGTTTCAGATGGGACCTGCGAACCCACCGGTCTACTATCGTAACAACCAGGTCTACTTCCCTCGAATGGTTGATGGTGAAGATATCCTGCAGGATGTAGAGGAAATTAAGCTAATCGTGCGTATCAGCCGCGGCTCACCGACAGAGCTGTGGTTCACTTGGGTAGTCGAAGAAGATTGATCAAGACGCAGCTGTGGACCTGCCTCTTCACTCTTCATTTTACTGGTAAGGCGTCTCTCCTGCACTCCGAGCTTGCAAATAGCGATATGCAGGGCCACGGATTAAGGCGGCACATCAGGACCTTTAAGTGCGCCTCCTTCCGCACTTTTACACGCCCCTTCCCCTTAGCGATACTATTGCTAACGCTCTGGGAATAGCTCACGGTCTGGAAATCCCCAGATACAAAAAGCGGATGACCTCATGAGAAGTCATCCGCTTATTACTGTACCGGCTGAGCCGGTAGCCATCTATGTTCAGTCCGTTGAAGGTGGCGGCGTATTCTGCTTCGCCATGGTTACGGTGAACGTGTTGTACAGAGGACTGATGTCCACGTCTGCTTCCGAGATCGTGAAGGTCACGTTTCTCGATTCACCCGGGCTGAAGTTGGCCGCATTCATTGTGATCGTGACATCCTGGAAGCTGGAGTTTGCAGGGATTGCAAATCCGCTCGAAGGGTCAAGGGTGTAATGAGTGCCTAACTCCGCATTTCCTTCTCGGCTGAGCGAGTAGGAGATTGCCGAGCTTTGATGCTCTGCGATCAGTTGTACACGGAGGTTGTAGGTCGCCTGACCAGTATAGTCGTGCGGAACTACGAGTGACCGTGCGTACTGGCCATTCGGCGTATACGGAGCAACTTCGATCACCGGCGGGCCATCATAGGTAATGATGTTCTCTTCGAAGCATCCGGTCAGTAGTACTCCAGCGAACAGGAGTAGAAGCGACCGTTGCAAGATCATTGGTTTCATTAGCTTCTTCATATTGATCAATAGCCCGGGTTTTGAACGAGGTTCTCGTTGAGGTCCGTCTCCCGAACAGGTAGCGGAGTCAAGATGCGCCGATCGTTATAGGGTACCGGAGCGGTCGCCGTACCCGCGGCTTTTGGAATGGTCATTCCGCGTCTCTTCAGATCGAAAAACCGGTGTCCTTCGAAATTGAGCTCGCGGACTCGCTCTTCCAGTACCGCATCGATGACGGCAGCCTTCGATCCCAAGGAAAGCTCCGACGCGTTGCGGTTGTCTCTGAGTCGATTCAGGTCGGCCAGTGCGCCGGGCAGATCATCCTGCTCGGCCCGAGCTTCGGCTCGGATAAGCAGCAATTCCGAAAAACGGATAACCGGAATGTTATCTGCATACGAGCCGGCGTAGCTGTTGTACTTGAGCGTGAACGTCTCAATACCGACTTCCTGGAACAGGTCGAGCCGTGCATCATCGTTTTCGAACCGAGCCAGGAGTTCGTCCGAGGCTACGAGATCGGCCCAGTGGTTGGGGCGAGGACGCACAACCCCGGCGACACTCTCGTTTCGTCCGTCATCGACTTCCGTCTGTGAGATGGACACCTGGAAGACTGCCTCAGGGTTGACGGCCTGACGATATGATGCGACGATCTCGTCCTCTTTGACGAGTCGGGCACCCGTATTGTCCATGGCAAGGGTCGCGTAGGTCTCTGCACCTTCCCAGTCGCCTTCGAAAAGGAGCACGCGCGCCATCAGTGCCTGGGCGCCCGCCGAGGTAGCCCGAGCGCGGTTTGTTGCACCGCTGAGCAGCGAGATAGCGTCGGTGAGGTCACCCTTGATCAGGTTGTAAACCTCACGGTTCGTGGCCCGACTGCGCAGGTCAGCGTCTGAAGCATCGGTGACGGCCTCGGTCCGGATGATAACACCCAGATTAAACCCTCCAACCTCTTGACCCGGCTCGTAGGAGTAGATCTTTGCGAGGTTGTGGTAGGCCAGCGCGCGCAGGAAAAGCGCCTCACCTTTGATGCGATTTTTCTGCTCCTGCGGTGCGTCTACACCATCGACTGATTCGAGGATGGTATTGACCTCGTTGATCAGCTGATACAAGCGGTAATAGGTCGTGGCCGTCCCTACGCCTGCACTTGTTGCATTGAGGAGCTCGTTCAGGAGTCTCCCCGATGGGTTAACCCCGCGCACCATGATGTCGGCCATGGCATCGGGTACCAGGGGCAGGCGCTGGCCGTAGAGCCAGCGTTCCTGCAGGCGCGTGTAGGCGCCCGTAAGTGTCGATTCAATTCCCTCGATCGTGCCTGTGGCGATCTCCGGGCTAACCGACTGTCGCGGCTCGGTATCGAGCAGGCCGTCACATCCCCATAGGACGAAGACGAAGGCCGCGACTATCGCAATAGACTTTCGTGTATCTAACATAGAACTCAATGAGTTTGGGATGGCTTAGAACTGGAGGTTAAGGCCCAGCGTCCACGTCTTGGCCTGCGGATAGATTGCATTCTGGGTGCCGGTCATTTCAGGGTCGATACCCGTGTATGCCGTCCAGGTGTGCAAATTCTGGCCCTGCAGGAAGATCGATGCGCTGTGGATGCCTCCCATCTGCGCGTAGCGCGAAGGCAGCGTGTAGCTCAGCTGCACGTTCTTGAGCCGGATGTAGGAGACGTCTTCGATGAAGCGGGTGGACGACGTGATGTTCGATCCCATACCCGGCTCATTCCTGACGGGATAGAGCTTCGGCGTGTCGGTGACATCACCGGGCTCCTGCCAGCGTCTCAGGATGATCCGCTCCAGGCCAAGTCCCTGCGAGGGGTCACGCAGGAAGAAGCCCTGCTGCTGCAGGAACGTCTCCTGACCCATGTTGAACTGGAAGAATACGTTCAGCGCCAGTCCTCCATAGCTGAAGGTGTTGCCGAAGCCGCCCCAGTAGTCCGGATAAATCTTTCCATAACGAATACGGTCATCCGGTAGCGGGTCGTAGGTCAGGTTGTCATCCTTGTCCCACCACATCGAGCGTCCGTCGGCAGGGTTGACGCCTGCGTAGCGGTAGACACGGTATGAGCCGAGAGGATACCCTACGGCCACGCCGTCACTGAGCTCTTCTTGTCCTTCATCGAGAGAGATTACCTCGTTGCGAAGGAAAGCGATGTTGAAGTCGGACCGCCATGTGAAGTCACCCGCCCGTACGTTGACCGTTGTGACTTC
>CBFGXY010000055.1:0-8922 GCA_965652945.1 uncultured bacterium | reverse complement strand
GGCGCGCTTTTGAAGAAACCGGCGAAGCTAATTGGGCAGCAATCGACAACAAGCGCCGCCAGGAAACGAACCGGCTCGTTAGCAAGTGGGCTGACCGGGGCGTTCCGCGTGGAGACGTCACCGTAAGGTGGGGAAGGGCCAACCAGATGGCCGAGGCTCGCGAGCGAAACGCGCCTTTCATCGAGCACGAGCTCAACCTCGCACGTCGCCTCGGTCTGAGTCTGTTGGCGGTTCAGATACCGACCGTAGAAACGTTCAATCAGGATCGGCTCATCTCATCCGTAGGTGCACGGAGTCGTTATCAGATGATGCCGTACATTCTCCGGCAGAATGGTATCCGTCATTATGAACTGAGTACGGCCTCCGGTGCAGCCGTCAAGGTCTACGAGGAGTGGCATCCGCTTCTTACGATGGAGCCCGCTTTTCTACTGCTTAAAGGATACGTTAATGCTGTGGGCCATGAGATCCCGGGCATATCCGCCTACCACACCGGACCGGGCAACATTTATTCGGTGTACCGGACTTTCCTGAGCGAAATGGGCCGAATAAATGAGGAAACTACGGTTGCCGACGCCTATCTCTGGGCAGTGACGGAAGGGTTCGGAAAGGTGTCTAGTGGTACTTCGTTCAAGACGTACTCACGCGGCTATGTGCCTTCCAACTATGGTGCACTGAAAGCGACCGAGCACGTGCCTATCGATACAACGAAGACGATTCGCGCAGAGAGGGTACAAATT
The DNA here is from genome assembly GCA_965652945.1 of uncultured bacterium. Classification (GTDB taxonomy): domain Bacteria; phylum Bacteroidota; class Rhodothermia; order Rhodothermales; family CAZKDQ01; genus CAZKDQ01. The sequence continues at coordinate 8,185 of CBFGXY010000055.1, read as the reverse complement.
CGTTCAGGGGAAACGGTCTTCTTAAGCGATCTGCTGGAAGTACTTGAGAATGACGCGCAGTTCTTCGCCGCCAACCAGGCACATGCCAGAGGTACGGATGGCCCGGCCGAACTGTACAATCAGTTCCGGGAATTGAACCCGCACATCCAGCTACCTTCGTTCTCACCCGAGGGGCACGTCCCTCCTGCCGGTGATCTCCGTCTGGAAGCCACGAAAGATGGTGGCGACGTGCGGTTCTTCCTGCCCATTGGAGCCACCGATGCTTTGACCCGGGCGGGTCACGACGTGATCGATCCGGCAAGTGTATTTCGTTTCGACCGTGATTCTTACGGACGGCCGGATCCGAGCGAAATAACGATATACGACCGTCAGTACGATGAACTGGTGGCAGAGGCTGCAAAGTTTGGTTTCACGAACGCCAACCGTGTCAGACTGCTCCGCCTGGTCGATCGATTTGCCGAACTCGCTGAAGCGAATCCGACCCATTATCGAAAAATGCAATACGCTGTGATCCGGACACACGCCCAGATGTGGCGATCCAGCCCATGGGAGAAGCTGGCAGCCGAGGTATCGGCACGTCGAGACGTACAGCGCCTGGCAGTCCGACCTCCGGCCACCTTGGATGCCCGAACGGCACGATGAGAGTATGGAGCGCAACCAGCCACGGTTCTGTGCTCCATGTTCTTCGGGTTATTCTGCCTTCGACGCGACTGGGCCTGGTCATCGTCTGGCATAAAGCCCGATAGCTTTTGCCGGGATGATAAAAGCTGGGACTAGTCGGCTACTATTGATGGAATCCCCGTCGCCGTTGCAAGCTCGTCTGGGGTCCATGCCCCGCGAACGCCTTCTTCCCGTCTTACCGCAAAGACGTCATCCGCCGTTACCTCGCTCGCATCGTTCTCTAAGTTACTGCGAATGAAGGTTATAACATCAGCGATCTGATCATCGGAAAGGTGACGATGCGGAGGCATGAGGCCGTTGTACTGCTCACCCTTGACCTCAATCGGTCCTCTCATTCCATAGAGAACGAGACGAATAAGCCTGCCTGGATCCCCTTCCACCCATTCCGTCTGACGAACGGGCGGATACAATCGAGGCAGACCGCTTCCATCAGCCTGATGACATGTTGCGCAATACGTGTTGTATACCCGTGCGCCTCGTTCATCCGGTGTTTGTGGCGTCGATGTACCTCCGCCACAAGCGGTAAGAAACAGAGCGAGACCGATAGCAAGCGAAGATGTTGACTTATGCATCGACAGAAAGTCTGAATGCTGATTTGGAGCCATGGCAGGTCAATCGCGGGTAGCTTGATCCTGCGGATGCTTCCACGATACGACGCAACGGATGGCGATTCACGTCATATCTCATGAAAGATCTATAGCGAACGATGTCCCGGTCGCGTCAGTGCTCAGCTCACGTCCCAGGGTGCTTCATCTGATTGCGCACGCTGCTGGATGCGGCGCATCAGCACATCCTGAAATCCACTGGCTGCCTCTTCATCATTTTGGGGGATGTAAGGGATCCATCTTCCATCCGACTGCAATTCCCAGGCGGATCTCCGATCCTCCAGAGCGAAACGCAGAATGGTTTTAATGCGCAGTTGCAATTCCGGGTCATTGATTGGAACGACCGCCTCGACTCGGTCATCCAGATTACGGCGCTGCCAGTCGGCACTTCCGATATACACTTCTTCCCTCCCGTCGTTGCCGAAATAGTAGACCCGACTATGTTCGAGGAATCGGCCGATGATCGACCGCACTCTGATATTGTCGCTGTATCCTTCCACTCCCGGCCGAAGCCGACAATGCCCCCGAACTATGAGGTCAATGGTGACGCCCGCCTGCGATGCCCGATACAGGTGCTGCATCATCTCGACGTCATCCTGCGCGTTCATCATCGCGACGATGCGACCACCCCTTCCCTCCTTCTGATGGTCGATCTCCCGTTCGATCAACTCGCTGAAGCGCCTGCGCATATTGGTCGGGGCTACGAGGAGCGTATAATAGTGCTGCTGCGGCGCATATCCGGTCAGATAATGAAACAGGTTGACGATGTCTGAGGTGACTTCCGGATCGCATGTAAAGAGGCCGAGATCACAGTAAAGGCGGGCAGTCGTCGGATTGTAGTTTCCCGTACCGATATGACAATAGGCCCGAGGACCCTGCTCCTCCTCTCGAATCACAAGTGTCGTTTTGCAGTGGGTCTTAAGACCGACCAATCCATACGTCACGTGGACGCCTGAGCGCTCCATCTTCTGGCCCCATTCCATGTTGTTGGCCTCGTCGAAGCGAGCCTTCACTTCTACCAGCACTGCAACCTGCTTTCCGGACTCTGCAGCACGGATTAACGCCTGGACGATCGGCGACTCTTCCGACGTGCGGTAGAGTGTCTGTTTGATCGCGAGTACCGAAGGATCCTCGGCTGCTTCCTCGATAAACTGCTGGACCGTCGATACGAAAGACTCGTACGGATGATGAACCAGCAGATCGCCCGTACGAATTACATCGAAGATGCGCTCGCGGTCGTTCGCCTCGCCCTCGTACAACAAGCGTGTTGGAACGACGGCCTGCCACGGTTCGAACTTCGCCTCGGGCAGGTTCATGTCGGCAAAAAACGTGAGGTCCGAGAAATCCAGTGGTCCGCTGTTCTCGTAGACATCCTCCTGGCGTAAGGCCAGCTCATTCATCAGCAGCGAGCGCATCGGCCCGGGCATTTCCGAATCGAGCTCCATCCGGACGACCGGTGCGAACCGCCGCTCGCGTAGTTCTTCGGATATCATCTCGACGAGATCATCCGCCTCTTCTTCATCTCGAAGAATATCTGCGTTTCGGGAGATCCGAAACGCATGTACGCTCTCGACATCCATTCCACGAAACAACTCACCCACATTGGCGGCGATGACCTCCTCAAGTGGAACATAACCCGCTGCCTCAGGCAGCTCGACCCACCTTCTCTTCCCGGAGGGCACCTTCAATCGCGCAAAATGCAAGGTGCCGCGGCGCGGATGGCGCAGCATGATCGCCAGCGACAGGCTCAGGTTAGATATGAACGGAAAGGGATGACCCGGATCGACGGCCAGAGGCGTCAGTATCGGGAAAACGCTCTCTCTGAAGTAGGTGTTGGCGAAGGATTTCTGCTCGCTGGTCAGATGGTCATAACTGATGATATGAATCTGCAGATCCTGGGCGAGACGTGGTCGCAGGACGTCGCGCCAGACGCGGCACATCTGCGGATACATCACGCGCACTGCCTCGAGGATGTACTCCAGCTGCTCCTCCGGCTGTCTTCCATCGGGTGATAACGTCTGCACACCCGCCGCGGCCTGGCGTTTGAGACCGCCGACGCGCTTTCGAAAGAACTCATCGAGGTTGGTAGAGGTGATCGACAGAAACCGTACGCGCTCCAGAAGCGGATTCCGCTCGTCCATCGCCTGGGCCAGAACACGCCAGTTGAAGTCGATCCAGCTCAGTTCGCGGTTGAACATGAGATGCGGATGATCGACATCTGCCCCGGGTGGTAACTCTCGCGGCTGGGCGGCCGTTGGGATCGACATACTGAAGGGTGATTCCCCGATAGATGTTTCGTGCGCAGCCCGATCCGTACGCCCCTTCATTCAAGCCTCATTCCAATTAAGAAACTCTCGTCGTTCGATCTGGCCATGCAGTTTCCGCAGTCCCATCAATTCTTCCAGTTCACCACGCACATCCTCTCCACGGCGGACTCGTTCGTCGTGACGGGCTTTTGCCCTGCGGATCGACTCCTCGACGCGGTCCAGCTTCAGTAGCGTCATCGCGCTGGCAGCGGCTTCATACGGATCCTCGTTCATCCGTGGGACGCTGATATTCATCAGACGCTCCCAGTTCTCCGACGGGGCGTGTCGATCGACCATCAACCCTGCCACCAGCGATTGAGCCTCAGATCCGTATTCCCCTTCTACAAATGGTCTCGCATCGATCATACCGTTCTCATACTGCTCGATCAATCGTTCGACGATCGAGCGAACGAGTCCTTCCGAAAACTCGTCCATAGCCATGTTTCCCAGTACGTACTCGACAAGCGGCGCGCCGCCGTCGAGCATCAGTCGGATGAGAATTCGTTCTTCGGGAAGCACCTCATGTCGGGCCGGCGACCCCTCTGTGTACTCACCCGCGCGAGATGTCACCTGTTGAGGACCGTCCATTGCCGGAGGACGTCGTTCCTGATTATCAGGGGGTGACTTCTTCCTGGAACGGGATCGTATCCGGCGGAATTCCTCGTGCAGATGACTAATCGGCTTGCCCAGAGATTCCGCCATCTGGTGGAGATAGGTGTCCTGGTCGAATCGCGAGTCGATCGATGCTATTCGCTCGAGAATTTCCTCGAATGTGTTTCGTTCGGTTTCGACCTGATCGAGCAAACCCTCACTTCGTGCTCTAATCAGCAAATACTGCACGAATGTCCATTTGTACTCAGGATTGTTCAGATACCCGACAAGATCTTCCTGCGACAGATCCTCCGCCAGACTTGCCGGATCGGCATTTTCAGGCAGTTCGATCACGTATGGTGTGAGGTCCTGCCTCAGCGCCAGATCAATACTTCGCAGGTTCGACGCGTCGCCCGCCGTATCGCCATCGTTGAGGAAGATCACGGCGTCGGCGTACCGTCGGATGAGTCGCAGGTGGTCCGGGGTAAGCGATGTGCCGCAGGTGGCGACGACATTCTCGACACTGTTCTGGTGAAGTGCCACGACATCGGTGTAGCCCTCCACCACATACACTTCCTTTTTTTCGCGGATGGTTCGCCGGGCCTGATACAGCCCGTACAACACCTGACTTTTATGATAGACGCTCGTCTCCGGAGTGTTGATGTACTTCGGCTGTTGGGGATCGCCACGAAGGATACGTCCGCCAAATCCGACTACTTTCCCGGAGCCCGAGAAAATCGGAAACATGACGCGATCACGGAAACGATCATAATGACCGTCGCCCGATTTTCGCGCGATAGCAAGGCCGGCCTTCTCCAGTGTTTCCTCATCGATGCGATGGTCTGCAGCGTCCTTTAGCAGAGAATCCCACCTGTCTGGAGCATATCCGATCCCAAAACGCTTGATCGACGCGGGGGATATCCCGCGACCGATCAAATATTCGAGCGCGGGACGTCCCTCCTCAGAATCGGTCAGGGAACGGTAGAAGAAGCGGGCCGCATGCCGAAGCGCATGATGGATCCGTTCTGATTCAGTCGAATCTTCGAGCGCCGCTCCCTCTTCCGGAAGCTCGATGCCCGCTCGGCCTGCAAGCAGCCGCACCGCCTCGGGAAAGGTGACGTGTTCGATCCCCATCACAAACTGAAAAACGTCTCCCCCTACCCCGCAACCGAAACACTTGAAGATGCCCATTCCCGGATTGACACTGAACGACGGTGTCTTCTCGTTGTGAAAGGGGCATAATCCAAACAGATTTGAGCCGCTTTTTTTCAATTGGACATAGTCAGACACCACGTCGACAATGTCACTCGCCGAACGAACCTCCTCGATTTTGAGCTCAGAAATGTGGCCGGTCCGTTTGATCACAGCGTCCTCGCATCCGAATCACTGTGTATCGTCCACCGATTCTGTCTGAGGCTCCTCGGCAGACTCGACCTCACCTACGGGCGGCGGCGAAGCACACTGGCACGAACTGAGGCTGAGAGACATTAGAAGAACAACTAAAAGAAGATAGGCTCGCATGGTAACAAGGTTTGGGCGTGGTTATGCATCAGAACGGTGTGGATGAGCATCCAACCAGAATTGGCGACGGATGTCGTTCCTCCTGAATCTAATCAACCCGAAGATCTCCTTCTTTGAATCGATGCGCGAAAATTGACGCGAAGTGGTCTACCGAAGCTCGCCTTCGACATTCCATCGGCGAGCCAGGTCCTGTATGAAACTGATCTCTCCGCCGACGATCACTCCGTCTGCAGAGGCTATATCCGCCAGATCGTTCAGAACCAGAACCCTGCGCGAGCGGTCCATCGACTCGTACACCGAAACGATGGAGGTCTCGAGCATCTCATCCCGTTGCGGACTCATGTAAATCAGCAGCACCTCATTCATCACGCGACGAATGAACGACATTTGTCGGCCCGGTTCCCAGTCGGTCAGCTTCACCGACATGGCCTCCATCTCTGTTGGATCCAGATCGGCATCGGCGCCGTGCATAAGTGCAAGATATATGAGACCGAGGTCATGCAGACGGGTCCATTCCATGTCGTGGCTATTGAATTTACTGATTGTGATCGGGGTGAGGAATTGCTACCCGGTACGTCCCGGAGCCTTGATTCCATTGGAACGGCAATTGAGACGCTACGTACAGCGCCCACTCCTACCTGCCGCGATTGTTGACGAAATCTGACATGACTTACACCGAAGTAACGTACGAAGTAAGCGCGAGTGCCGCACATGTGGATTCGATCGCGGATGCCTTACTGCTCGAACAGACGTTTGAGACGCCTTATTCGGTGGTCCAACGCCATACAGAGGTTCTCGACCGCGGCCAGGGACAGATCGCATCGATCCAAGAAGTCGGCAACGATCGTTTCCAGATTCGGCTCTTGCTTCCCGATCTCCACATCTTCGGTCCAGGAGATGTGATGAACGGAATCTTCGGCAATGCAGCGATTCATTCGTACGTGCGCCTGGTCGATTTTCTGCCATCGGCCGTCACCGCCAAACGTTTGCCGGGACCTAATCTCGGAATCGAAGGAATACGGGATCAGCTTGATATCCCGACACGGCCTCTTACCGCGACGGCACTCAAGCCGGTAGGACTTCCGCTACCAGCGCTGGTTGAACTGTGCGAAGAGTTTGCAGCCGGTGGGATCGATGTCATCAAGGATGATCATTACCTCTCCGAACAGCCACAGTGCACATTCGAGGATCGTCTGTTGCGTTGTATGCACGTCGTCAAGGACGCCGGAGCGAAGCAGGGGCGCGTCATTTGGTATGTCCCGAACATAACAGGTACGCCGTCGGAAGTCCGGCGGAAGCTCGACCTTGCTCTCGAAGCCGGAGTCGAGTGCGTCATGCTCGCGCCGATGACCATCGGGCTGCCTACACTGGCTGAGATTGCGGCCTACTATCCCGAGCTTGCCATTCTCACGCATCCAAGCGGTTCTCCGATGGCGTCTTTTTCGCCCGAGGCATTGTGGGGCAAGCTCTTCCGGTTGTTTGGCGGCGATGCGGTCATATTCGTCAGCTACGGAGGCCGCTTCGATTATTCATTGGAAACAACGCGCCTCGTGGCGGCCAACATGCGCGCCCCGATATATGATCTCCGACAGGCGCTTCCGGTGCCTGCCGGAGGTGTGTCCGTGGACAGAGTAGAGGAGGTCATTCGCGCATATGGAAATGACTGCATGTTACTTGTGGGCGGAAGCATCCTCCAGGAACGAAACCGTGCCGATGCCACGCGTCGGCTGGTCGAATCAGTACTTGAACACACACTGCTCGTAAATTGACGCCGCTTATGGAAAACAATAATGCATTGGGCACCCGTCAGGCCTTCATCAACCGGTTCGTAGGAAAGGGAGATCGTCGCCGCTGGACCGAAACCGACATGCTATCCTACAAACCGACGGGAAGCCACTTCCGTGACATCACGCGGCAGGTGCTATTTGGTGAGGAGGACGGTCTGCCTGCCGAACTGCGCTACTTCGAAATCGAAGAAGAGGGTTACTCGACTCTCGAACGCCATGAGCACGTTCACGCGGTGATGATTCTTGCCGGACGCGGAGAGGTGCTCCTGGGGGATCGTGTCGATCCCGTAGATCAGTTCGATACGGTCTACGTGCCCCCGATGACGTGGCACCAGTTCAGAGCCTCGCGCGGCAGTATTCTGGGATTTCTCTGCCTGGTTGCCTGCGACCGAGACCGTCCGCACCGTCCAACGGCCGCCGAGTTGGAGGAGCTCGACCAGATCGAGAGTGTCCGACAATTTATCCGAGTATGAGACGCCTCAGTTGGTGAGCGTGACCGTATCGGGCACCACAAACGAGCCGGGGAACTGCGATTCGACCAGTGGCAACGCGGCAACAGCCTCCGCCCGAGTAGCGAAGTTTCCTATTCGAACCCGGTAATATGGCTGAAGGAAAATCACATACGTGGGCAGGTTTGCCGGGAATGGAGCGAGGGTAGACGTTCCGCTTTCAGACCTCCACCACTGCCTCGCCT
>CBFGXY010000054.1:0-9012 GCA_965652945.1 uncultured bacterium | reverse complement strand
CATCTTCTTCATATGAACCGGCAACGGTGAGACTACCCGTAGCCTCGAGTTGAAAGGCGCGAGCAGAAAGCTCTTGCGCTATTAAATCCCGATTATCCTGCGAGAACTGCCACAGGCGTCGCGTCTTGTCCAGGCCATGTGTGGCGACATCACTTTCGAAGTCGGATGACGTGCCCTGAAGCAGGAAACCGGCATTGCGTCCGCTGGCACCCGCGGCAAGTCGATCTGCTTCCAGAAGAACAATCTCCAGATCGGGATGCTCACGCTTGAGCCAGTAAGCGGTCGACACCCCGACGATGCCACCACCGACAACGGCAATGTCGCATCGCACGTCGTCCTGGCGGGACGAGCGCTGCCATATCGATATCGTCTCACTGCCGGTTCGCGCCATCCGTCTTCACTCCGACACCTTTACGACGAGCCTTCCCTGAACCTCGCCCCCCAGCACCGCCGCGCATGCATCCTCTACTTCATTCAGGTCGATGACCTTGTACATGGAGTCAAGCATCTCGAGTGATAACTCCTCCGACAGTCGCCGCCACGCAGTTTGGCGTTCGGATCTCGGACTCATATTGGAGTCGATGCCAATCATCTTGACGCCCCGCAGTATAAACGGGAAAACTGTCGTTTCCAGCTCAGCTCCCGAAGCATTTCCACACGCGGCTACCGTCGCTCGCCAGCCAAGTCGGCTAATCACGGTGGCAAGCGTCTTTCCTCCGACCGTATCCACCGCCCCTCCCCAGGTTGCAGAATCCATTGGACGCCGAGGACCGTCAGACAATTCATCGCGATGAATCACTTTCCCGGCACCGAGTGCGCGGAGATAATCATGCGCAGACTCTTTACCCGTCGAGGCGACAACATCGTACCCATTGCGGGCAAGAAGAGCCACGGCCACGCTTCCAACACCGCCAGTCGCTCCAGTGACCAGTACCGGCATGGCCTTATCAACCTGTCCTTCGTCGAGAGCCATCAAAGAGAGCATGGCCGTAAAGCCGGCCGTTCCGATCGCCATTGCCTCCTCGAACGAGAATGCATCCGGAATATGCACCAGATGATCGGGGCTGGGACGAGCGATCTCGGAATATCCACCCGAGATAGTCTCTCCTAGACCCCCACCCGTTCCGACTACACGGTCACCCGGTGCGAAGCGGGGGTCACTCGATGTGACCACTTCTCCCGCCAGATCGATTCCAGGCACGAAAGGCAGTTCTCCCCGAATGATTTTGCCACGGCCGGTGACGGCCAGCGCGTCCTTGTAGTTGATGCTACTATATCTGACCCGGACGGTCACCGCTGCGTCAATGTCCTCCGTATCGGGAATCTGCTCCAGAAGAATTGACACCCTTCCATCAGCTATGGAATGAATCCTCAAGCTACGATGATGTCTGTCAGTTTCCATGATGATCGGTATCGGTCATGTGAGGCAGGTCTTAATCAATGCGCATTCTTCAGTAAAGCCCAGGATCGGCTACACTCTGAATGTACAAGAAGGTGAACATGACGATCCGCGAAGTGTGCAGATCCTGCACCTGGATGGATATTGGTGCGCATTCACGGTCAAATTTCGCATTCATTATGACTCAAGATCCAGATTAAACCGGCCGATTGGATTGATATCAATCAGGGGCACAAAAGTTGTGAGACTCCTGCATTACAAACATCCATGCTCAAAGTGGCTGTCCACTTCGCTCCCGATGGTTCGATTCTATTTTCCACTCTTCGTCCTGTTTGCTGCCGGGATTGCAGCGTCCTTTTTCGGATGTGAGGGCATGCGCACGGACGGGGCGCCATCCGGTCGCGTGCAGGTCATGCTGAAAGATTCGCCGTTGGATGGTGTGGAAGAGCTCAGGATGACGATCGACAGGGTTGAGCTCATCGGAGTCGGTGCGGATGGCGAGTCGACTCTGCTGGTGCTTTCGGATGAGGCAAGGCAACTCGATGTACGGCAATGGCAGGATGGAGAGGCTCAGTTGCTGGCAGATGCATCCGTACCGCCCGGGAGTTATGACAAGTTGAGACTCGTTCTGAGTGATCTCACCACAGTATCATTCTATGATGGACCTCGACGAGACGTGCGGGTGACCTCAGATTCTGGCTTGAACATTTTGGTACCCTCGATCGATATCAACAGCGCGGGGGATGTGGCGCGAGTAACGATTGGTTTTGATGCCATTAATTCGTTCGTGCCTCGAGATGGAGGAGATTCCTATGAGTTTAATCCCATTTTTCGCCCTGACCGGATCCTGATCAACGGAACTTCCGTGCAGGTGAATCAGGCCGGACAGGGTCCATCTATTTAAGTATCAGGTACGGCCCGGTTCATTGTTGACGAATTTATCTCGTCCTTTTTTTCATCGATCAGAACCAGCGCTTCGCCCCTGAGTTGAAGATTGTGTCAACTGCCGGGAAGCCAACATGGAGCGCCCACACTGGAATCCCTCCGCATACCGGGGTTTTTTAGGCGTCGTACGCGAGGCCACCTCAGGCTACGCCGTGCGTGTGATGCTGACGACCTGCGCAAGTCTGCTGCTGATGGTCGCGATTACCAAAATCCCCCTGGAGAAGTGGAGTCCCCGTATTGGATGGTTTTCGACCCTTCCACTCGATCGTATCCAGCTTAGTGTCCAGGAGTATCACGAATTCGGGGATGAAGGAGAGACCGTTGAGGCACATGCGACTCCGACTATCGATTCGGGGTTATTTCCCGGTGCGAAATCGAGCGGATCCGAGTCACAGCCGGGAACGAGTGCGGAGGAGTCGCCCCCCTCTCCTCCCATTGCACGGGTGGACAGCCGCGAAGTGCTCAACTTTGCACAGCAGCAGCCTAAGGTGATGGGCGGTATCGGGAATTTTTACTTGAACATCGACTACCCTGAAGAGGCCCGAGAAGCGGGAATCCAGGGTCGCGTCCTTCTCACGTTTGTCGTAGAACCAACGGGCCGCCCGACTGAAATCGCTGTGGAGCAATCCCTCCACCCGTCATGCGATTCGGCTGCAGTAGCTGCTCTCGAGAAATCCCGGTTCGTCGCAGCTGAACATAACGGTCGTAAGGTGGCCGTTCGGATGCGCCTGCCGGTGCTTTTTCAACTTATCGATCACTCGGACGAGCCCATCCTGAGCAGTTCGCAGAATTAGAGGCTGAGGATACGATTACTTCAGTTATAACTGAGCCTTCGATCGAAAGGCCGGTATCGCTGGGGCTGTTGCGCGACTTCCAGTCGCATAAACCGGACCTCTTCCTCATCGAATCGGTCGTTCCATCGCTCGATTCCTGCTCGATCTCCATCAAGCATGACGAAAACGGCGTCCGAACCATCCTCAGCGACACGTAGCTCACCTTCAAGCCGATAGGAGCGGCTGTCAAAGAAAGATCCTCGCCATTGGAAATGCATGTCGATACGATACTCCCGCTCTTCGTGATCAAAGTGCCATGCGTCTATAGTGGACTGCAGTCGGCGTCCACCGAAGAATGACGAGAGTTCCTGAACGAGACGCTGCGCCACCTGCCTGACGAAACCTTCCACATTCGCAAGCCGATGTTCATACGTGACGGCTGAGACTACTCGCTGTCCGCTTGCCACGAGCTGAACCGCCCCTTCAAGACCAGCGAAGATCTCGTATTGCACCGAGGCTTCTTGATTGTCCATCAACTCGGAATCGAGCCTGTAGCGGAAGTCATTGTAATTATCGAACCGTCGCAGATCGAATCGCCCCCGGGATGCGGAAAACGGTATGCGGATTCGGTCCTCGGGTGCACTTCCTACAAAAACGTCGATAAATCCTGAAACTCCGTCCGTGACATCAATAGGCTCCCATCCCTCACCCTCGAAAACTGCTCGTTCGACTGCGACATCGAACTCAAACTGGCCTCTATCATGTGTATCGTCGAGTGGATAACGAAACTGCTCGACCAACGATACTCTTTTGGGAGAGGCTCGAAGATTCTCCTGCGCACATATCCATTGGTCACTGAAACGCGCACAGACCTCTACGGTGACTGGCTCCCTATCGCCGAGACTTGAATCGTCGAGCGTAAACTCCAGCGCCGAGCCGGCAAACAGCGTGTCGTACGTAGCATTCATCACCAGGATAGAAAGCTCGTCCGGCATAACGGGTGTACGCTTCCCGAACATTCCAGCGCGCACAAACTCCGCAGATATCGCCGCCTCCTCCCACGAATGCCGTGAAAGACTGAAATCGTACACTTCGTATCCTCCTCTGCCTCTGCAGCCGGTCATCAGCGGAGCAAGCACGAGCAAGCAAAAGAGTGGTATGCGCATCAGGCTAACGCCGCTTACCTGCATATCTGGTGATTCGGTTGGCGATGAACCCGGCTCTTCCTTCTATCCGCATTCGGGACCAGAGGGCGTCCGGAGAGCGAAAAACGTGATTCCCGCTGATTGGTTCGGGGAACGCGCGCTGTCGGGATCCGTCTAAACCTCCATAGAATCTTGACATGGCCGATATTCACTTCGGCACTCGGAAGCGCTTTCATGAACCAGCAATATTGACAGTCATGGATCTCGACCTTGCACCCTCCGGCGTTCGGGAAGATGCGGATTTCCTTCCAATCAACGGCACCGACTATATCGAATTTTACGTCGGCAATGCCAAACAGGCGGCATTTTACTACTCGGCAGCTTTTGGCTTCAAGATTACCGGATTCCGTGGACCTGAGACCGGCGTCAGAGACCGCGCCAGCTACTTGCTCGAGCAGGACAAAATTCGGTTCGTACTCACGGCGCCGCTCGGCCCGGACGGCTTTATTGCGGATCATATCCGCTTGCATGGAGATGGTGTTCGAGATATCGCGCTCTGGGTTGACGACGCGCGCAGCGCCTACGAGGAGACGACCCGGCGCGGAGCAAAAGGCGTACGAAAGCCGGAAGTCCTGTCCGACGAACATGGCGAGGTCGTCGTCTCCGCAATCGCGACGTACGGTGATACCATCCATACGTTTGTCGAGCGCAAAAATTATCGGGGGCTCTTCTTACCAGGATTTGAGGCCTACGACAACCCGCACTTCCAGCCTGAACCTGTTGGATTGAAGTATGTGGATCACTGCGTCGGAAACGTTCAACTCGGTGAAATGGAGAAGTATGTAGGGTTCTACTCGGAGGCCCTCGGATTTCGAAACATGCTTCATTTCACCGATCGCGACATCTCAACCGAGTACTCCGCTCTGATGTCGAAAGTGATGGCGAACGGGAATGAGCGTATCAAATTCCCCATTAACGAGCCTGCCAAGGGAAAGAGAAAAAGTCAGATCGACGAGTATCTCGAGTTCTATCGCGGTCAGGGTGTGCAACATATCGCGATGGAAACGGACGACATTCTTGACACGGTAATGAAGTTGCGCAACCGAGGAGTCGAATTTCTCTCCACCCCTACCACGTACTATTCCACCTTGCAAGACCGAGTGGGCAAAATCGATGAGCCGGTCGACGAGCTTGCCGAACTGGGCATCCTGGTAGATCGTGATCCGGACGGTTATCTGCTGCAGATCTTCACCAAGCCTGTTCAGGATAGACCTACAGTGTTTTACGAAATCATTCAGCGGAAGGGTGCCCGGACCTTTGGCGAAGGTAATTTCAAGGCATTGTTCGAGGCGATCGAGCGCGAGCAGGCCCGACGCGGGAATTTGTGACAGGTTCGGCCACTGCACACCAGACATTCTGAGACATGCCACACTACATCCGACTCGGCACCGTTCCAAGAAAGCGACACACGCAGTTCAGACGACCTGACGGCGAGTTGTACACCGAGGAAGTCGTCGGAGCAGAAGGTTTTAGCGGTATATCGTCCATCTGCTACCACATCCATCCGCCCACTCTCGTCGAGCGTATCCTCGACCCCATCCCATACAGTGTCGAGTATGTGGATGAGGCCTTTCTTCGCCACCGACATCTGCGCGGATCCGAAGTCGATCTCGGCGGAGACTGGCTTGGAGGCCGAAAGTACATCATGGGAAATGAGGATGTCCGGCTGGCCCTGGCCTCTCCCACCGAACCGATGGACTATTTCTATCGAAACGCAACGTGCGATGAAGTGGTCTTCATTCACGAAGGTGAGGGACGACTCGAGAGTATACTTGGAACGGTCGAATTCAAGGAGGGCGACTACGTCCACATTCCACGGACCATTACTCACAAATGGCACTTCGCCGGCAATAAGTCGCCCCGCGTCCTGGTAATCGAGGCTCGCTCTGAAGTACGCTTCCCCAAACGATACACCAATCGCTTCGGTCAGCTGCTCGAACATAGCCCGTTCCACGAACGGGACATTCGACCGCCCTCAGATATTCAGACCTACGATGAGCGTGGAGAGTTCGAGATCAGAATCGCCAAGCATGGACTGCTGCATCGTTACGTGATGCGATATCATCCCTTCGACGTAGTTGGATGGGATGGATATATGTATCCCTATGCGATTTCCATCCATGACTTCGAACCGATTACGGGTCGGATTCATCAGCCGCCACCGGTTCATCAGATGTTCGAGGCGCACAATTTCGTGATCTGCTCGTTCGTGCCGCGACTGTACGATTATCATCCGCAAGCCATCCCTGCGCCATACAACCACTCAAACATCGATTCTGATGAAGTATTATACTATGTCGAGGGCAACTTCATGAGTCGTCGAGACATTGATCGCGGTTCCTTCACTCTGCATCCGGGCGGCATCCCACATGGGCCACATCCGGGGACTACGGAAGCATCGATCGGCAAGAAGGGCACGGAGGAATTGTCGGTAATAGTCGACACCTTCCGCCCTCTCAAGCTGACACAGACGGCTCTCGATATCGAGGACAAAGACTATGCGCTCTCATGGAAGCCGGAGATCCATGGTGATGGCGCAAGTGTTCACGAGCCCTCACCACAATGACAAAACTCAGCGAGGCGGGCCGACGTGCCCTATACGACATCGGGCGGTCGACCTGCCTCGTACCGGACGTCCGAAATTTCCAAATGTGCAGTCGCTCGGAGAAAGATCGAACTTGCAGACGGAGGTCTTTTGTATTTCAAAAGAAGTCCGCAAATTTAGTCGATATAATATGAGACTGACTGTCATCTGACGCAGGCACATTAGGCCGAGCCACGACCCGGATACTTCGGAAATCATCTTCCTGGCCTCATCCTTTGATTTTTCCGGCGACCGACCGCATCGTTCGCCAAACGCCCATTTCAACACGTACACCTATGCGTACCAAATCCACCACTCTATTCCTGGTTCTCCTCATTCTGCCGTTCACGGTTTCAGAATCGGTCTCCGCTCAGGACCTTCAATACACGACATCAACCAGGATGGAGCTCGAAGGAACGGCAGGAAGGGTCGTAAACTTTCTCTCACGGTTCGCCTGGCGCTCGGACAATCCGGGGGAAACAGTCTATGTGAAAGGAAACTACATGCGGACCGACACTGACGGCAGTTCGACGATCCTGGATCTCGATGACGCGAGGTTTCTATTTCTGAACCATGAGGCGAAAACCTACGCGGAAATGAAGTTTGCCGATATGGCGGACATGGCTCAGGATGCAGTTACCCAGTACGAGGAGGCCATAGAAGAAGCCAGACAAGAAGCGCAAAAAGAAGCGGATTATCAGGCCGAAGAGATGGATCTGGACCTGGAGTACGATGTGAAGGTGGACCGGACCGGGGAAACCCGGAATATTCGTGGACATCGAGCCGAAAGGGTTCTGATGATTCTGACAGCCAAGGGCTCACACATGGTGGAGCAAGAGGATGGGCAGGCGGAGACGCTCGAAGGATCGATGGTTCTGGCGAATGAACTGTGGGTTACAAATGATTCGAACGGTGAGCTCGCCCCTCTTTTTGATTTCCAGAATCGGATGGGCTCGAGTATGTCTGATGCATTTTCTGACATCACGTCCGATGCTCGCATGGGACCAACAATGACAACGGCAGCGGGAGATATGTCTGACGCTCGCATGGGCGAGATGCTGAAGAAGGCTGCCGATGAGATGAGCGAGATCGACGGCAACGTGCTTGTTACGGTAACGAAATTCGTTATCGTGCCGGGAAACCTGACATTTGATCCCAAGGCCGCCTTCTCCGGTGAGCAGGAGGAAAAGCAAGAGGTGACTGCAACTCAGCGGGCCGGACGTCTGGCTCGTGGACTCGTACGCAACCGCCTGGGTCGACGCTCTGGAAACGACGAGCAGGCGGAAGATCCAGAAGAGGACGAACCGCGTCAAACGACTCTGGTCACCGTCATGACAGAAATCACGGACGTTCAGCAGCGTTCCTTGCCCTCAAGTCTGTTCGAGGTCCCGACGGACTATCAGGAACGCACGCTCGCTACGCTTCATCAGTAGTCGTATCAGACATCGCTAGGCGGTGTGCATGATGCTGCTGTTTCATGGTGGGTGCAATAACCCCGTTGCGATAATTGCGCCTTGTCAGTGCACGTCTTATCGTGTATAAAAACAAGGCTGCACCCTAACCCGCGACGCACTTGCGTCCCCCATCGCCATGGAACGTATCAACCGCCTGGTCGCATGGTTCGATTCACATCGTGCGCTTGCCTATCCCCTAATTCGCTTTTACCTCGGGTTTGCTCTCTTTGTCAGAGGGTGGATTTTCGTTGCCGATTCGAACGCCGCGGTCCGGCTTGTGACTGACCAGGGCGGCGACTGGATTGGGCCCATTGCGCTGGTTCATTATATCGCGCTTAGTCATCTTGTAGGCGGACTTATGATCGCCGTCGGGCTGCTGACTCGCGTCGGAGCGCTCATTCAGCTGCCGATCCTCTTTACAGCGGTCTTTTTTGTGCACGCTCCGGGTGGTTTGCTGACGTCGAGTCAATCGCTGGAACTCAGCAGTCTGGTGTTTTTCCTGCTTATCATTTTTACGATTTTCGGCTCAGGAGGGGTCTCGGTCGATCAAATGATGGCGAGAAGAGAACTCGCCTCCGAACGTCTCACACCGACCTGATATCCGTAGCGTAGTCCATCGGAAGAACATCAGATTTACGCAGTATATGTCTGA
>CBFGXY010000053.1:0-9030 GCA_965652945.1 uncultured bacterium | reverse complement strand
CTCATGCTCTACGTCCTGAACAAGAATCACTTTTCCATCTGCGGGAGCCAGTATTGCGTTGCTTCCTGGGGCGCTTTCGGGGATTGTGCGCTCCGGATCCCTGAAAAAATAAAGGGTAAATAGAAGCGCGGCCACTCCTACCAGTCCCACGATCCAGCCAACTGCCCCACCGATCATCAGACCGAGGCCGCCCAGAACAACGGCTAACGCCAGCGCTGCGCCAATCAGTGTATAGCCTTCCTTTGCAAACACAGCCTTCGAAACCAGGTTATGAGTCTATCGTTTCGGGTGTCCGTGGCTCCTTGATGAGCAACAGGCTTTCAACACTTGCGCACGAACCAGAAGTTGAATCTACGAGATGGGTCGCGTTTCGTTCTACACTCTTGGCTGTAAACTCAACTTTGCCGAAACGGGTGCCATCCAGCGGGACTTCGAGAAACATAATTTCGAAGTCGTGCAGTTTGGCGATGACGCGGAAGTAACCGTCATCAATACCTGCACCGTGACCCGGGAGGCAGAGAAAAAATGCCGAAACGTGATCCGCCGGGCGGTTCGCAACAATCCCGACGGCTTTGTTGCGGTCACGGGTTGCTACGCACAGCTCCGGCCGGAAGAAATCGCTGCAATTCCCGGCGTGGATGTAGTTCTGGGAGCACACGAGAAATTTCGTCTGTTCCAACTGATCGAGTCGTTTACGAAACGCGAGCAGACTCAGGTCAATGTTTCCTGTATCGATGATGTGACCACCTTCGGGCCCGCATTCTCCTCCACGGAGCGCACACGTGCCTACCTGAAGGTCCAGGACGGATGTGATTACTCATGCTCGTTCTGCACGATTCCAAGAGCCAGAGGCGCAAGCAGATCCCAGACTGTCGACGATTGTGTGAGACAGGCGCACGAGCTGGCAGAGACAGGATTTCGGGAGATCGTTTTGACGGGAGTCAACATCGGGCTCTTCGGACAGGACAATGGGTCAAGCTTCCTGGAGCTCATCAAAGCGCTCGACGATGTTGATGGCATCGAGCGGATTCGAATCTCGTCCATCGAACCGAATCTATTGACGGATGAGATCATCGACTTCGTAGCCGGATCCCGAACGTTCCAGCCTCACTTTCACATCCCCCTTCAAAGCGGCGATGACCGGGTGCTTGGGAAGATGCGCCGGCGCTACCGACGGGACGTCTACGCTCGACGAGTTGAAACCATACGAAAGCTCATGCCTGACGCCTGTATCGGAGTCGACGTCATTGTCGGCTTTCCGGCAGAAGGCGAGGATGAGTTTGAGAACAGCTACTCATTTCTGGCGGATCTGCCGATCAGCTATCTCCACGCCTTTACGTACTCAGAACGGCCAGACACAACCGCGGTTGATCAACTCGACAGGGTTGGAGGCGAGCCTGTGCGTCCCTCCGTACGATCCGAGCGGAATAAAAGGCTGCGCATCCTCTCCCAGAAGAAGACACAGGAGTTCTACCGCAACCACCTCGGAGAGACGCGACCCGTCTTATGGGAGGGCTTGCAACACGGCGAAGTGATGCACGGCTTCACGGACAACTACGTCAAGGTGAGCCGTCCTTTTGATGAGTCGATGACGGGCGTCATCGAAGACGTGCATCTATCGCATCTGGCCGATGATGGTACGGTGGCCGCGGGCGAGATGATTATGATAGAGATATAAGCCGCCCCAACATTAGCCGCACCAATCGTCACCCATCTGGTTCAGACAGGAGCCTCCTCGCGATCCCGCTCGATCAGGTAATCTTCGATCGAACCGATTACGATCCGCACGTCATCATCAACCTGAACCGTCGTGATGTCTCCCGACCGAATGAGACGCTTTACATTGCGTGGATCGATCTTTTTGAGCAACCGCCGAGCCTCCGTTCGTGAAACCGTTTCATCACGATACTCTTCCGCGAAGGAATTCAGGAAACCGAGAGTCGACTCTTCGATACGGATCGTTCGTACTTCATGGTTGTCAGGCGAAATCGTCCAGTCTAATTCTGCTTCGACTAAATGCCGGTCGATCCATTGAACGAGCGTCTGGGCGGAAACCCTGATCTGGTCCGAGAGTCGCTGAAGCGGCATTGTAATGGAAGTGCCCTGACTGGAGTTTTCTAGCACGACGGTCCAAACGTTTGTTGCTGGGTCTCAGAAGGCATTCTATACGCTATATACTCAAGTATTTGTTCCCGAACATGATCGAACAAAGGTCCGGCAATGACTGGTTAGGGGTGATTGATATCTTGCACACGAGTCATATTCGGGATGTGGAGCGAGCCATTGCCTCCCGGTCGGAAGTGCAGTCGTGGCTTCAGCAACGCGCTCAAACGGCCGCTGCGGATCTGATGGTTGCAGAGGATGTTGCGGCGCTGATCGCCGTGCAGACTGCGGTTCAGGATGATTTCGGCCGCCGTTTCCCCAACCTCGTGCATATGGTCAGCGAAGCAACGTCTGGTACCGCTACGCTCGTAGTCGACTGGGAGCCTGAGGCCCCGGATCGCAGCAGCATACGTCTGAGATTCAACACCCCCATCCCGATCAACGCTTTCCGCCGACTGCGGAGCCTGGATCACGCCGTTCTAACCAAACTCATCGAGGGACTTTCCCGCGAGATGCCCTCCACCCGACCGTATGTCGGCCATCCCCACCAGCTCGGCGTAATGGCCACATACAACGAGAAGTCGCTGGCATTTCAGATCGTGGATCAGGTACATGACGATCACCGGAGCCGATGGCTTCGACTTCTGCCAACTGACATCGAGGTGCGCGGACGAATCCGTTTTGAAGACGGTGCTGAGGCGCTGGCTGAGTATTTTCTGATACCGTCCGGCCGATGACAAAGTCTCGTCAACAATGGCCAGGCGCCTCCATTTCCACCACACGATCGACTACATTCCCATCCACATAGAAAACTATCACCCACAAACCGACAATCGATATGCCTGTTCGTAATGCAAGTGCCCGCTGGGAAGGAGACCTCCGTCAGGGAACCGGATCGATGAAACTTGGCAGCGGCGCCTTCGAGGGCGCGTACTCCTTTTCATCTCGCTTTGAAGAAGGTAAAGGAACGAACCCTGAGGAATTGATCGGGGCAGCGCATGCCGGATGCTTCTCAATGGCTTTCTCGCTTGTACTGGGTAATGCCGGGTACGAGCCAGAGCGGATCGACACGAAAGCCGCTGTTCACATCGAAAAACAAGAAGGTGGATTCGGAATCACCAGAATTGTCCTGACGACGGAGGGCAAAGTTCCGAACATTTCTGAGGATGAATTTCAGAAGCACGCCGAGGACGCCAAGCAGAATTGCCCCGTGTCGCGGGCGCTTCAGGGTGTCAACATCGAATTGGATGCGAAACTGGTCTCGTAAGGCCGGGCCACTTTGTGGCTACTCTTTTTTGTGAAAGCAAAGCCCTCGCCCTGCCACAGGGTCGAGGGCTTTCACTTATTACCTCGTTCGTGTGAGGGACGGATGGAAGGCGAAGTGGTAATTGATGAGCAGACCCATCCGGATACGTTCGAGTTATTCGTCGCTCGTAGATAGCCCGAGCCCAAATAAAAAAGCCGACTTCCGAGAATGGAAGCCGGCTTATTCGTGCCGAGGGCGGGGGTCGAACCCGCACGGGGCGTATGCCCCAACGGATTTTAAGTCCGTTGCGTCTACCTATTCCGCCACCCCGGCAAAACTATGGGTACGAGTAACTTATGTCCGATTGAAAAGAGTAGCTCGAATCGCCATGTCTGCAATATGTCTACACAGAATGCATCGGAATACGGCTGCGACATCTGTTCGGTAAGCCTGGCGGTACCGGGCATCGAAGAAAGTACCCAATTATTAGAGCATGAGAAAGGATGTACGAAGTGATTTCGTCACATGTCCCCAATCCACTCGCGCTCCACGAAGATATGACGGCGGGAAGGACATCTGCTGATCAGCCCTCGCCTTCCTCTTCGACTTCCGCATGTGCATCGGCACCGGCCAGATGATGCGTTACCCTCCAGATGTGATAAACGGACGAATCAAACCACCGCATAGCATCGAGCCGCTCCAGGGCCCGGTCCGGTGAGATGAGTCCGGTCGAGGCCGCATCCAGAGTCATCTGACGATCTTCCGTACGCAAATTGGCCGAATCCTTCGAAATGGTCTCTACCGCTTCCTCAGGGACATCCGACGAATCACCCTCCATCCATCGAACCAATTCAACCATTAACTCGCACGTTCGATCTCTCAGACGCTTCATCTGGTCATCCTCAGGATGCGCACGGGGTTGCGACCTGAGTCTTTCTACGAGCCGCTCGAGATGGTCCATGGCATGCAACACCGACAGGTGCATCGTGTGCTCAGCCTTCGATCCTCCCGATGTCGGTATGCGTCCAAGAAATGATCGAACATCCAGCAGGGCCGCATCGGCCACGTCCGTGGTCGCATTACCCCCGGACCTGGAGGTATTGCCGCAGGCTGCGTCCATAAATCTGCGTACCAGGTGTGCGGCTATTCCCATCGTCGTCCGTCTGGCGGTATCGACAGCGAGTGAAGGAACCTCCAGTAGGGAATCGTCCAGATAACGTGTCAGTTCAGGGCCTCGATCCGGAACCATGCGCACGATCAGGTTCGAGAACGGCGTCAGGAATGGAAGCAGCAGAACGATTGCGATCAGTTTGTATCCGGTCAGGAAAGCGGCGATTACGACACTCGGCTCGAAACTCAGGATCTCGGTTCCGAGGTATATCGCCGGGTCGATGAGTACGAATCCGATGGCGCCCGCTACGAGGCTGAACATCACATGGGACACGGCAGTTCGCCTCGACGCAACCGATCCGCCGATCACTGCAATGATCGCCATGACTGTAGTGCCAATACTTTGACCTACGACGAGCGCGGCTGCCTGCTCCGTGAGGATCGTCCCCGAGTGAAGCGCTGTCAGAGTTGCCGCCACCGTGGCTGAAGACGACTGCAGAATCACAGTCATGACGATGCCGATCCCGACCAGGCCGATGCGCCCCCAGACGGTCGCACCTGGAAGCGTCGTCGCATCAAAGCGCAGCGCGAAGGAGTCCATCCCGCCCTGGAGATAGTCGATTCCTACGAAGATGAGACCGAAGCCCGCAAGAGCGAGTCCAACCGAAGCCATTCTTCCGCGCGTCAGCAACCGCATCACCGCACCAATACCGACCAGAGGCAGCGCTACGACAGAAATGCTAAAGCGAAGTCCGAGCAGCGCCACGAGCCACCCGATACTGGTCGTGCCCAGATTCGCGCCGAAAATGACACCAATCGACTGCGAGAACGTGAGTAACCCCGCGCTCACGAACCCGATCGTCGTAAGCACCGTCGCGCTCGAGGACTGCATGAGAAGTGTGATCGTAACGCCTGCTACGACGGAGCTGACCCGCCCACCGGTGAAGCGAGCCAGGATGGATCGAAGCGAATCTCCAGCGATTGCTTTGAGACCGTCGGTAAGTAGAACCATCCCAAGAAGGAACAGTCCAACTCCTCCAAGAATGCCGGCGATCAACGGGTTATCTCCTCAGGTTGTGGTTGAGTGGCAGCGACGACGGCTGCCGGAACGTCAGGGGATGTTATATGGGAACGGCCTCGAGTTGGGGTAAATTGGACGATCTACCGCCCCATCGGTAATTTGTGCGTCGATAATATTATCTCCGGTACCGAAATGCCACTTGGACGGAAACCGAATCCTGGCCTTTTTTTTGCGCTACGACTCTTGAGAGCATGCTTTATTCATACCGGATGTTACGACTGTTCACCAGCCCGGCGCTCCGTGCGCATCGGGAGATGGAAGGCTCGCGACGAGGTCTTCGGCAGTCAGATTCTTTCTTCATAACATACTGGTCTTCGGGGAGTTACAAATGAGATTGTCCATACTGATCTATTGCTCGATCCTTATAGCGTTTATGGCGGGATGCACAGGTGCGAAAACTGCCTCCGAGCAGCCTTCTCGTCATCTCAGCGCACTGCCTGCCTCTTTTTCCGGAGAGATTCCCTGCGCCGACTGTCCAGGCATTCTCTTTAAACTGAATCTTTTCGAGGACGGTAGTTACTTTCAATCGATGACGTACCTGGAGCGGAGTGCGGTATTTTTCGAAATCGGACGGTGGCGCCTTGACGTTGATACAGGAATCGTCGAGTTACACGGCGATGGCGATAGACCAACATATCTGGGAATTGAGGATGACGGCGCCGTGCAACTTCTCGATATAGAAGGGCAGCCCATCGAGTCAGAAATGAATTACACACTCGAGCGAACCGAACCGTTCGACTGGGTCGAGCCTCAGCTTGTGATGAGCGGAATGTACCGTTATATGGCTGATGCAGCGCTGTTTACCGAGTGCCGGACCGGTACCACCTTTCCCGTAGCGATGGAAGCGGATAACATTGCGCTCGAACAGGGATATCTCGATGTGCAGAAAGAGCCGGGCGAGCTCGTCCACGTTACTCTCGAGGGCGTTATCGCTCTGCGCATGCCGATGGAAGGCGAGTCGCTCGTGCCGACCCTGGTACCGGTGCGATTCATTTCGGCAGATCCCGAAACTAATTGCGAGTCCAGACGCGAGGACGAAGCTCAACTTCTGGAAGGTGTACGCTGGCAGCTGGTTTCAATCAGGGGGATAGACGCAAAACCCGGGCTCAATGACCAGACTCCATTCTTGATGCTCGATTCGGCTGAAAAACGCGCTTCAGGTACTACCGGATGCAATGTGTTCGGCGGTGGGTATTCGTTGGAAGGCAAGAGCATCAGCTTCAGTCAGATGATCAGCACGCGAATGTTCTGCGATGGCGTTATGGATCAGGAAGCCGCCCTCCTGAAGACGCTCGAAGAAACCGTCGCGTGGGACATATCAGGGGGCCGTCTCGAACTGCTCAGCGAATCGGGGGCTGTGCTGGCCGTCTTCGAAATCAGCAGTGAACTATCGTCTCCCTGAACGAGCATCGACGCAGGCTCTCTCGGCACGTCGATACCGATGAACGCCGAAGGATGGGATGCACGCCGATCGTTCGCCTAACAATCGACACAGCGAATGTGTAGAGATCGAGTGTCGAAGGGATTCACCTACAAGGCTTTCGGGAAATACATTACGCCGTGATAAGGGGATTTCCGCTATCGCGCGCCGACAGTACCGGCTATGATGTACTGTGCCCGTTCTGCAGGCCGCACCGCGTCTGAAGACGGGCAGTTCTGACATCATGCGATTGGAGGTGGAAATGAAACGAAACATAGGTGCCAGAGATCAGATCATTCGTGGAGCCGCTGGGTTGGTCATACTCTTAGTCGGAACCATCCTTGGAAGTTACTGGGGATGGCTGGGCTTTCTCCTGCTTGCCTCATCAGCCGCGGCGTGGAGCCCGCTTTATCGACTCATCGGATTCTCATCGTATCAACCGACCCACACAGACACCACTCACGCTGTCGGAGCATAGTGTATTCTTGGCGCTCGTCCGCCCCGGCGGGCACGAGATAGAAGTTGACGGTTCGGTGCGCAGATCGAGGACGCAAGCGAGCGAATTCGTATCCTGTCACCGAACCTTGATCTTCAATGCGCTCATAGACTGATACGGCTGATGTCCACAGCTACGGAACTGATTGAGGCCGCCACCGAAGCTGCCGAATATTCATTCGTACCTTACTCGCGATCGGGCGCGGCATGCGTCGTGCTTCTATCTGATGGACACATCATTCCGGGTGTTCGGGTTGAAAGTGCCTCCTTTACGCTTCTCATCCCGCCTCTCGTAAATGCGTTTTCAACGGCCGCGGCATTGAACAGAACCGATATAGCGGCTGTGGCCTCATCGGAGCCCTTCAGACGAGAGGATATCGCATACTTATCGGAGGTTTACACCGGTGCCTTCACACCGGTCGGAGAACGACTTGCCGTGCGCAGGGCATCCGACGGGCTTCCAGACATCAAAGGGCGCCTGTCACCAGTTGTTGATACGGCGAACAGCACGGGTGACGAAGATTTATTCGCGCTCACGAGAGAGATTGCCTCTCGGGCTGTCGTGCCCGAGTCGAGTTTCCCCGTAGCAGGGCTCCTCGTTTTTTCGGATGGATCGGCGATCCCCGGCGTGAATGTCGAACATAGTGATTGGACACGTGGCATCTGTGCAGAGCGAAATACCATCGGTACGATGGTTTCGTACGGTTTCTCCGATCCGGAGCGCCTGTACCTTACCTGTTCACTCGATACGGGATGTACTCCCTGTGGCGCCTGCCGGCAATTGCTAAACGAGTTCGCGCCTGCCGCGTCGATTATAATGGATCGAGGGGCCGGCCGCTCAGAGGTCGTGACTCCAAAGGATCTGTTGCCGGGATTTTTTAGCGGCGGTGCAATCCCGATGAGTTCGCATCGATCCAATAAGAACTGACTTTTGACTGCCGATTCGAACCGTCTGATGCGAGCATTGTGTCTGTACGTCATTTCGGTACTGATCATCGGGGCTTCGGATGTTCGAGCCTCGGCCACGGACTCGATCATCGTGTGGATCAAGATCGAGGAGTCCTTCTTGACGGAGCAGGCAGACCAGGCCTCAGATCGCGCCAGGATGCGCCGCGACGGTCGCGGCAAAATTTCAGCACTGCCCGCCGTCCCGACCCGGGTCTTGGATGATCTGAGGCAGGCGGGCTTTCGCCCGCGAGTAACGAGCTCGCTTGCGGGCGCGGTAAGTCTGATGATCGTGCCCGAGCAGCTCGAATTTCTTCGTAGCCGTGCTTACGTGCGGCAGATCCGTCAGGTGCGAACACATCGATCAGGGCGGCCGCCCTGGATAGCTGACCCGGATCCAAGTCCCCAGCCATCGAAGTCTATCTCGACCTCTCCAGATGCGGGACTCTCAACCGATTACCTTGAGATGATCAAGGCGCTGGACCTCATTCGTCTGGGATACAATGGAGAAGGAATTCTTCTTGGGTTTCTGGACACCGAGTTCGGAAACTTCCAGCATGAGGTCTTTCAATCTCATCGATCCGATGGCCGGATCGGGGGCGAGATGAACTTTACGGTTGGCCCCCAATC
>CBFGXY010000052.1:0-9042 GCA_965652945.1 uncultured bacterium | reverse complement strand
TCGTAGGAATACTGCCCACGGTCGATGGACGGGAGGAAAAGCTCATGATGCGCCGATGATCAGGCGGCGCATGAGGTCTCGGGAAGTGCGCTGCCGCTTTTAAGAATGCCCGACGGGCTGGAGAATCTGCTCGTCCCAACGCTTGTGCAGGAGAAAGGGATGGAGCGGCTGGAGGCCTTGCTCCCCGAGTTCCTGCAGAATCAACGATGGTTCGGGAATCGCGAACAGAAAATTAAACAGGTCGCAATATCGGATGCATTGAGGATTCAGGCCGATCCAAGGCCCGTATACCTTTCCACGATCACCGTGTATTTCGATGACCACCGCGAGCTCTACGTGCTTCCGTTGACTCTCTCGTCCCAGGAGGAGAGCATCGAACTGCTCCGCGAGTACGGTCATGCGGGTATCGCATGGCTCGAGACGCCGGAGCAACGAAGTCTCCTCCACGATGCCACGATCTTGCCAGACTTCTGGCTTTCACTCTTTCGCTGGTGGCAGAAAAGAGGCCGCGGAAGGTCCCTGCGCGGGGTCTATTCTGCAACCATGAACAGAGACGTGCAGCGAGTCATCGTGTCGGGGGCACGACTGCTTTCAGGCGAGCAGAGCAACTCTGCGGCAATCATTGACGACCGCTATTTCGTAAAGCTTTACCGTCGCCTGGAGGAAGGGATTAATCCGGAAACGGAAATGCTTGGCTACCTTACCAGTGCGGGCTTTCAGTTCGTGCCGGGCATGCTCGGGAAGTTTATTCTCCGGAGCTCAGGACGAAAGGTTGTGCTCGGACTGGCGCAGGAAGCACTGGATGTGGATCAGGACGGATGGGGTTACATGCAGGAGGTCTTGCATCGATTCCTGGACCGCGTCACGGAACTTGCGCCGCCGCAGGACGCCGAGGACATCGCACCCGATGCGGTTGCCGAGGAGCTCGCGCCCGAGGCCCTCTCGCTCATCCGCCTACTCGGGATTCGCACGGCCGAACTCCACCTCGAACTGGCCGATGCGGAGGAACCGGATATCCGTCCGGAAAAGAGCTCGGAAATCGATCTTACCTCTCTCATCGATCGAATCAGATCTGAGGCCGATCAGACCCGGTCGATGTTGGGCGGTCATTCAGGAGCACTTCCCATTCAGATCGAGGATGCGCTCTGGGACCAAAGTCTGCGGCTGTTATCCGAATACGAGAACACGATTCCTGCCGGGCAGAAGATTCGAATCCACGGCGATTTTCATTTGGGTCAGATCATCCTCGCCTCAGGCGAAGTGTACATCGTCGATTTCGAAGGTGAGCCGGCCCGAAACAACGCTGAGCGCCGGGCGCGTGATTTCGCGCTGAGAGATGTAGCCGGAATGCTGCGCTCGCTCGAGTACGCCATCCTTGCGGTATGGAAAGATCGCGCGGAGGAACTCCCTGAACTTCGACCGTGGATAGGCCATCTGGTACACTGGTGCGAAAACGTCTATCTCGACGCTTATATCAACGCCGTGGACGAAGCTCCTTTCGCCAGGCCGATTTCCAGCCTTCCGAACCTGCTCTGGCTGTATTTGCTGGACAAAGCTCTGTACGAAGTCCGATACGAGCTTAACCACCGCCCCTCCTGGGTCGAACTTCCTTTGTACGGGCTCAAACGATTACTGGAAGATCCCGATCGATTCCACGACCTCCTCGATGATGTCGTACGTTCGGACCAGGGAGACAACGAACCTCCCGTTCGAGGCCAGGACTGACCGGTTCCATTTCATTCCGCAGGACAACTCGTTGATACTCATACTATGAACAAATCCTGGCTCAGTGAAAGCGATTTAAAGCGATGGCAGGAGGCCGACTTCACGGACAGCTACAGAAAACTTGGTGCGCATCGGGTTAACGGGGGTACATGGTTTTGCGTCTGGGCGCCGTACGCAGAGGAGATCAGCGTAATGGGCACCTTCAACGAGTGGAACCCAGGGTCGCATTTCCTCGAGCGCGCCGGAAACGGGCTCTGGCAGGGTTTCATTCCCGATGCTTCCACCGGCCACCATTATAAGTATCGTATCAAACGAGGTATGTACGAGGCGGATAAAACCGACCCCTATGCGTTTGCGCTCGAGGCGCCCGCCATGGACGGTTCGCACCTCGATGGACTCGCCTCCATCGTCTCCGACCTTTCGTATGAATGGAACGATGATCAGTGGATGAAAAGCCGGCGCGGGCCGGGCAGCCTCAACGCACCCGTTTCAGTTTACGAGGTCCACCTTGGATCGTGGCTAAAAAAAGATAACGGATACTCGCTGAGCTACCGAGAGATTGCAGAGCCGCTGGCGGATCACATGGAGCGGCTGGGCTTTACGCATGTCGAGTTCATGCCCGTGATGGAGCACCCCTACTATGGATCGTGGGGCTATCAGGTGGTGGGGTACTTTGCTCCCACCTTCCGCTACGGCTCACCGCAAGATCTGAAATATCTCATCGATTACCTCCACGGCAGAGGCATCGGCGTGCTTCTCGACTGGGTACCCGCGCACTTCGCCACGGATACCCAGGGACTGGTGTTTTTCGATGGAAGCACGCTCTACGAGTCGGATGATCCACACATGCGACATCATCCCGACTGGGGTACATACGTCTTTGATTACCAGAAAGCGGGAGTTCAGAATTTCCTGATATCGAACGCGCTTTTCTGGTTGAAGGAATACCACATCGACGGCCTTCGCTTCGATGCGGTCGCCTCGATGCTTTACCGAGATTATTCGCGTACCGCGTGGACGCCGAACGTGTATGGTGGCCGTGAGAATCTGGAAGCAATCAACCTGCTCAAACGCGTCAACGAAGTAGTGTTCACGGAGGTACCCGAGGTCATGATGATTGCTGAGGAATCGACGGCCTGGCCGGGGGTATCTCAGCCTACCTATAACGGCGGACTCGGCTTCCTTTATAAATGGAATATGGGATGGATGCACGACACGCTCGAATACTTCACGAAGGACCCCGTGCATCGATCCTATCACCACGACAATCTGACCTTCCCACTGGTCTACGCATTTTCCGAGCACTACATGCTGCCACTCTCCCACGATGAGGTGGTGCACGGAAAGGGCTCTCTATGGTCCAAAATGCCGGGCGACGACTGGCAGAAGGCCGCCAACCTGCGTCTGCTGTATGCGCACATGGTCGGACATCCCGGCAAGAAGTTGCTCTTCATGGGGAGCGAGTTTGGCCAGTATTCGGAGTGGGATCATGACGGACAGATCGAGTGGGAACGACTCGAAGATCCACGGCATCAAGGCATCATGCGATGGGTGGAAGATATCTTCAAGCTGTACCGTGAGCATCCAGCGCTATGGAATGATCGTCCTGAGGGCTTTCAATGGATCGATTTTGGTGACAGACAAAACAGCACCCTTACCTACCTGCGTACCGACGGCAATGTGGAACTGATCTTCGCGGCTAACTTCACCCCCATTCCTCGTGAGAATTATCGGATCGGTGTGCCGCAGGATGGAATCTGGAGAGAACGTCTCAACAGCGACGCGAAAGTGTATGGCGGAAGCGGCATCGGGAATCTCGGTGAAGTGGAGTCGACGCCCGTCCCGTATCACGGACGCCCATCCTCCCTCGTGCTCACACTTCCTCCGCTGAGCATGTTGGTTCTCGAACTCGATGAAGGGTCCGAAGGGCTAACCGCAAAACCGAATTAGATGATAAGTGAGACCGCTCGCGGAATGGAATAGGGAGCTGCGTCCTTTAGGTAATTGCAGGCCAAGGGGATGTCCGATCGATGCATCCTTCTTCCTACCGGGAATCTTCACGTACGATTATGCGCACATCAATCGTACAGTAAATATGCGCGGCTCATCTCGTTCTATGTACACATGGAACAGTGTAGCTGTCTTCTCCGTGCCAGTTTCGGCAGGATCATGATGGTTGCCGCATACCGAAGTTGAGCCCGCGGTGACGGTAGTAGCACCGTCTATGTGATGTTGGTGGTTGGTTCACCGAGGGGGCGCTCTGCGGGCGTCCCCTCGGTATTTTTAGCCGAGCGAGACTTCAGCTGGGCGAAGGTTCTGGAGACTCGACTCTGCGGCATTGTGATCTTTTTTTCGCTGCATTATGACCATCATTGCACCCGACATTGCAACCAGAATCGAATAAACGCTGCTTCCCATCACAGGAAGATCCGTAGGATCGTCGATATACATTCTGAACTCCTCCATCACGAACACCTGCTGAAGAACAAGTATCGTCATCGCACCATAAGCACCTCCCCTGATCACTACCCAGCCAACGCTCGTCATCCACCGCCGACGGCCCCACATCAGAGTTCCTACCAGCGTCGGAAGGGAAAAGAAAATGAGCGTGACAGCGACCAAATATCTGATTCCAGGCAGCGTCTCAAACATAGCCTGCATCAGAAGGATGGCCGAGAGCAGGAGTGCACATCCTACAAGCAGAATTACTCCCACCACCCTTACTAAATCGTTATTTGTGCCTTGCACCCGTCTGGTATGTCTGAGAAGTTCTAGATATTCGGTGTCGGGCGCGTATGTACCGTTCAGGTAGGCCGTCGTTGTGGGAGTGTACAAAACCGTTAGTGCGAGTATATAAAGGATTGCTGTCGGGATGGCCGTGATCTTGATGTATTCACCCATCATCAGGTAGGATGCGATGATGGATACGATCATATACAATACCAGCAGATCTCGGGCCCATCCCCAGCCCTTTAGTAGCCCTATCCCAGATATGGAAAGAACGACTCCGCCAAATATCGAAAACGCGATCTGGGTGCGCACGTTCAACCCCATCGACTCGGCTATTGCCACGGTCGCCGGATCGCCGTAGGAGAATGATCCGACGAGGGCAAACACAGCAAAAACTATCGTTAGCCACGCCAGAACTGATATTGATGTCGGACGCGTCATTGCGTTGGAAAATTACACGGGTACGAAGCGCCAGGCGATCTAATCTTCAGTAGCGACCCGCCCCGGCCGGCTTCGAGTGATGGGTCTGCGGTGTCTCCACGCATAATAGGTGCCTCCCGCAAGCAGGCAACCGACGGCCGGTATGCTGAGGGCGCCCATTCCAAATAATTTAATCGCAAGAGGCGCGACAAAGCCGCCTACGAAGAAGCTAACCAGGAGGCTCAATAACATAAACAATTTCCAGCCTTGCATGCTCTTGTCACGAATCCAGTGACCGACCATCACACCAATATCCGTGACAATACCAGTCAGGTGCGTTGTTCTGACTACTAGACCGTAGTAACTGCTCGCCATCGCGTTTTGCACGCCACACGCCATGGCGGCGAGCAGGACACCAACGCTGCTTCCCGTCAGTAGAAAAACGGTTGCCGCAAGTAAAAGTAAGCCTTCGACAACCAGTGCGACTCCATATCGTCGACCAGGCATGAGATGACCGCTACCTATGATCAATCCCGAGAGTACGGCTCCCACAAGAAATCCCAGGATGATCACGAGAATCATCGACGCTTCGTTGCCCAGCCCACTTCCCAGTTCGATACTGAGGAGTGAGACGGCGCCGGTCATATGGCTGACAGGGACGGTAAAGAAGCCCAGTAAGCATACGTTGATGAAACCAGCGACTGCTGCAAGTGCCGAACCGCCGGCAATGACCCACGGCCTCTCACGTTTCAAGGAGGTTTCGTGCGAGCGGAAAGAGACGTAAGGCATTTAGACGTTGACGATTACAGTCGAAATCAGAAGAAATGAAGCGCAATCAGGCGGTTGCGGAGGCACAAACCGCCTCTAAACTCACACTGACCTCATAATGCTCCATATTCTTTAAGAATGAACACAGTTGCCTTTCACCATCTTGTACCGTCCGACGCCTTATCATCGCGTTCAGAAGACGATTCCCATTACTGAAACATGATGTGGGGACTCGTCCGATAGGCGGTATATTCTATCTTTCTTTTCCTTGATCCATTACTGAAACCATGTCGCCTCGTACAGCCATCATTAATGCGCGTCTTTATTCCGACAAAGATGGACGTGCTGATTGCTCCCTGTTGATAGCTGACGGCAAAATCGAGCGCATTTCGCGCGGAACGACGGAATCCGATGCCGACAGGGTCATCGATGCGGCGGGAAGAATCCTCGCGCCGGGATACATCGATGTACACATCCACGGTGCCGGTGGCAAGGATTCCCTTGACGGCGATCTGCAGGCGATGCAGACTATTTCCAGGACCATCGCCGCCATGGGAACGACGGGATTTGTCACCACCACATTCGCACAGCCTGAATCGGATCACTCACACCTGCGCGGAATCGCACCGCTCGTAAACACGAACCTTGGCGGAGCGAGCCTGCTGGGAATCCACATGGAGGGCCCGTTCATAAATTTGAAACGCAAGGGCGGTATTCCCCCGGAAGTGATCTATCCACATTCTGAGAATGAGTTGGAGGTAATCCTGGAGGCTGCCGACGGCACCTTGCGAATAATGACGATCGCACCGGAGCTGCGGGGCAACCTTGAGTTAATCCGGAGGCTCGATCAAGAAGGCGTCGTTCCATCGGTCGGCCATTCCGATGCGTCATATCTGGAAACGCTGCGCGGATTCGAAGCGGGTATTCGCCACGCGACGCATCTCTATAACGCAATGCCCGGACTGCATCACCGGGACCCCGGCCCACTGCTTGCGATTTTCGAAAACCCCGAGATCACAGCGGAGCTCATAGCGGACGGGGTACATGTCGGATCGGATATGACCCGTTGGACGGGCCGATACCTGGGCCCCGACCGCGTAATCTGTGTTACGGACGGGATGCAAGGCACCGGGCTGCCCGAAGGTCGGTACCTGTTCAATGGGCGCGAATACGATTCCCACGGTGGATCGGCTCGCTATGTGGAAAACGGTGGACTGATCGGAACCACGCTCGGCCTTGCAGAAATCCTGAGGCGCTTCATCGAGTGGACGGGATTGCCGCTGGCGGATGCCGTTAAAACCGTGGCTTACAATCCCGCTCGCATGCTCGGTCTGGACCATCGTAAGGGATCGATCGAGGTCGGTAAGGATGCCGACTTCGTTCTGCTTGACGATGATCTGAACGTGACCCTAACCCTAGTCGAGGGCCGGATCGTCTTCGACAATCGAAAAGATGCCGCTGCTTCCGCTTCGGGATTTACCCGGGAATCACCCTCGCACTGATTGCTCCATAGGAGCCGGCTTACCTCTGTCTGAACGCTGTCGAGCGAGGATCACGGAGAAAAGAATGGCCTGAACTACCAGGGAAATCGGCACGATTACAAACGAGGTGCGCAGGCCAAACGACTCAGCCAAGAGTCCAGCAAGGTACGGAAAGAAGCTTCCCCCGATAAGAGCGATCACCAGTACAATACTGAACGCCGTGCCAGAGAGGTGTGGATATCGATCTCCCACGTATCCCAGCACCACGGGGTATCCTGCGGCCAGACCCCATCCAATCAAAAATATTCCTGGCGTTGCCAGCGTCAATCCGGTCGACATTATCAGAAGCAGTGCACCGATCAATGCCGTCCCAATGAAAACAAACAGTACGGTAGAGGGTGCGGCCTTCTTGAGCACGTTGCCCAGAACGATCCGTGCAAGCATCATCCCTGCCCAGAACAGAGACAGATAAAACACGGCCCGGCCTGCGTCCAGGTTGATGACCTCCGTGAAGTAGGTCGCTGTCCATCCACCAACGGCGATCTCCATTCCGCTTTGAAGAAAAAGCATAAGGCCCATCAACAATAGCAGCCCATCGCTGGTCAACTTTATTCCTTCCGTAATCGGAAGCCCCTGTTCATGCTTGGCCTGCGGAAAGGCGATGGCGGCAAAGTAGATCAGCGGGAGCAGGCAGAGACCGCCAACCACTGCGACGATCGTAAGCGGCGACATTATCGCCTCCAGCGTACTCATCGCGAATGGAATTCCAAATGCGCCCACGCCAAAAAATATTCCGAGGTAGCTCAATCCCGAGCTTTTCTCGTCCTCGCTGATATCCGCAACCAGCGCATTCGTGCCACCGTTGATGGCGCCCCCTCCGAGGCCGATTAAAAACGCTGCTGCGCGCAGCCAGGTAAACGACGGAGAAAAGGCAAGTCCTTCCAGTCCGATCATAATGAGCGCGGTGGAACCGAAAAGCATACCTTTGTAGCCATACCGGTCGACGATTGGCCCGAAGAGGATCGATCCGCCCAGCATTCCGATACTCATGATTGCCAGCAGTGTACCGGCATTGGCGGCACCGACGCCATATCGCTCTATGACGTCCGGCAGAATCGCACCAAGGGTGGTCATCACGATTCCGAAGAGCAGCATTCCCGCGCATGCGGCAATGAAAACAAGTCGTCGATTATACATGGCTTGAGGGATGAGGGGTGGATATCAATCGAGCAGTGCGAGTCGGCCGGCACCGTAGAGGCCGGCGTCTCCTCCAAGGGCAGATACCGTGAACTCCGCCTGGTGGACGCTAATGGGCTGTGCCCAGCGAATGGCTTCCTCGCGGATGCGGTCAATCAGGGGTGCAGCGTCACCGAAAACGCCGCCGCCAAAGACGATAATTTCCGGATTAAAGATACTGATGAGGTTTGCAGCGGCCATACCCCAGTGAACAATGGCGTTGTCGATGACTCCCATGGCGACGGGGTCACCCTTTTGATGAGCAGCAAAGACCTCGGCGGCGGTCAGCTTGTCGGCAGGAAGCTTCATTAATTCGCCCTCATACTCAGGATGAGCCGCGATTCGCTCGCGCGCGACCATTGCAATGCCGCTGCCCGAGGCGTTGTATTCGAAGCACCCCATCGCATCATACTCAGCGCGATAGGGCCGGTCAAGCGCCATCCATCCGATGGCTCCACCGATATCGTTTCGTCCACGAAGGATACGTCCCTCTACCAGTATCCCAGCCCCAATTCCCGTTCCAACGGCGATGAAGACGGCGTCGGTGCAACCCTGCGCGGTTCCTCGCCAGGTCTCGCCAAGTATATAGGCGGCGCGGTCGCTGTCGATCTGAACGGTCACCTCCGGCCCAAAGGCATCGTTTAACTCGTCGAGAAGCGGGTAATCTTCCCAGCCCGGGATA
>CBFGXY010000051.1:0-9116 GCA_965652945.1 uncultured bacterium | reverse complement strand
CGCCATGAACTGGTTGGCGAAGCTCATGTCCATCACTTCGGAAGGGTGGCCTTCGGCCGCCGCGAGATTCACCAGGCGCCCATCGGCCAGCACGAACAGCTTGCGACCATTCTCGAGTGTGTACTCGCGATTATCATCACGCACCATACGTGCATCGGTTGACAACTCCGCCAGTTCCTGCAGATTGATCTCGACGTCGTAATGGCCGGTGTTACAGACGATGGCGCCTTCTTTCATTTTGAGAAAGTGGCGGCCCCGAATAACGTCTTTCATTCCTGTTGCCGTTACGAAAATATCGCCAACCTCAGCGGCCTCCTCCATCGTCATGACGCGCATTCCGTCGAGCGTCGCCTTGAGAGCAGCGGTCGGCTTGACTTCCGTAACGATGACATTGGCACCCATCCCTTTAGCGCGCATGGCAACGCCGCGACCACAATGTCCGTAGCCCGCTACGACGAAGTTCTTTCCGGCCAGCAGAACCGAGCTGGCACGCAGGATTCCATCGAGCGTACTCTGGCCGGTGCCGTAGACGTTATCAAAATCCCATTTCGTCTCCGCGTCATTTACGGCGTAGACAGGATATAGCAGCTTTCCGTCGGCTGCCATCGAGCGAAGACGATGAACTCCGGTGGTCGTCTCCTCACTGCCTCCGATAATTGTGTCGGCAAGTTCGGGGTAGCTGCTATGGACGCGGAAGATCAGATCGGCCCCATCGTCCAGTGTAAGATGAGGCGGATTATCGAGCGTCCGGTCAATGCTCCAGTAGAATTCCTCCACGTTCTGGCCATACCAGGCGTAGATCTCGATGCCCGCCTCGGCGAGCGCGGCTGCTACCTCATCGTTCGTGCTCAACGGGTTACAGCCGCTCCATGCGACTTCTGCTCCGCAAGCCGCAAACGTTTCAACGAGAACCGCCGTCTCCTTGGTTACGTGCAGGCAACCCGAGATACGATATCCCTCAAAAGGTTTGGATTTCGAATACTCCTCGCGCAGACTCATGAGCACGGGCATGCGGCTTTGAGCCCATTCTATGCGTAAGCGTCCGCTGTCTGCCAGGCTCAGATCCTTGACCTTGTACGCCCCTTCCTTATGATCCATTGATATTGAGGTTTTTCTTAGTGATATGGCCGTGAACTACACGACCACCGCGAGCAGGTTTTTCAGAAAGCGAAGAATTCGGTTCAGCGTGCCCTGACCATCGTTTGCACCTTGCGCCGTCCCTCCGCAGATAATGAAAGGAAATATACTCCCGCGCCCAGATGGCTGCCGTCGTACGTGAGCGTGTGGGAGCCCGCGAGTTGCAACGCATAACGAATGACGTCGATCCGGCGCCCGAGCGGGTCATAGACCTCGAGCAGGATGATCATGTCCTTGGGCAGCGTGTAGCCGATCGTCGTCGTCGATGTGAACGGGTTCGGATAAATCGTATGCAGGCTCAGCTCACGAGGCACTTCAAGCTCATCGTCCTGCGCCTCCATACTCAGTACGATGTCCTGGACCGACCACCAGTCGTTCTGTGTAGCTGCACGCGAGGCTCCGTAGTCGAGACGAATGCGAACCTGCTTGCCCTCGTAGGCGGATAAGTCGAAGACGCTTCGTTTGACGGAGGATTCCTTTCCGAAAAAGATTGACTCGCCCGACATTTCATGCCCCGCGTCGGTGAAATCGGCGTCATAACCTGCAGCAGGTTCGAGAATGGTCCAGCTCCTGCCGTCAGTATCCGAGATTTTGACATTTCCACCGACTCCTTCCTCGAACTCGTAGTGATGATCTACATGCAACTGCAGGCGGTCGACGTCGAGAGGGAGATCCAGCGGGCCGATCAGCAAGGACGACTTACTGACGGGATCATGTCTCCATGCGGTGACCCATCGGTAGTCGGTCCACGTCCATAGCCCTGTATTGACGAGTCCGTCAAGGACCGATTTCTCCTCGATGTACAGGTAGTTGATCTGGAAACCTTCCCCACCGGCCGTTGCCCAGACTTCGTTTCCCGAATAGTCGACAGCCCTGAGTTGGTATTTCGCCGTATAACCGGGCTCAAGATCACTTTGAGGCCGATAATCGAGGCTGAACCTCGTTCGATCGTTCGCACTCATATTGAAGGCGAAGGTGTCGGCCCGGGCGAGCCTATCGTAAATGTCATACAACTGCGAGTATAACATCACCGATTCAACGCCCGCCTGGCTCTCGACGACCGTGGTCAAGTGGACCTCCGGATAAGTTGTGCCTCTCGCCATCACCGGCTCAGGTACTTCGACAAATTCGATCGCCGCATCATCGTCGGGACGATCCGTACGGATTTGCAGATCATCGATGTACCAGCCCGCGAACTGCTCGGAGACTTCGCTGTTTGCGGCGTCTGTTCCGAAATCAAATCGGATCTGAAACTCGGTGTTCGTTGGCAGCGGCAATATTTCTCGGCGCCACCCGCGGCTGTATCCTCCGAAGCCCGATTCTCCACCCAGCGGATTGCCGTAAGCGTCTGATATTCTGCCCGAGTAGCCGCCCTCCGGCTGAAGGAGCTCCCAGGACGTGCCGCCATTGGTCGTTATCTTGACATTGCCGCCATCCCAGAGCGTCGCAGGCCCGCGGCGTTCGGGCAGGGCACGGCCGTCATGCTCCATATCATACCAGTGCCAGAAGACCAGGTAGGCGTCCGATGCACCTCGTACCGTCATCGGCGGGAAGGTCAGGGACGACACCATCTTCTGGTCAGGGTATCGGCCGTCAATAACGGTGCCCCACGCGGTGTTGCCGCTCCACGCGAAGGTTGTCCCATAGGATGGGGCGCCGCGCTCCCAGACGCCGTCGGAGATGACTCCTTCATTCGTGTCGCCTTCGAATGAATAGTACCGAACGATGGACCCCGATGTGATTTCCATGGAGTACCAGCCGTCCTCAGGTGCAACGGTCTCATTTCCGCTCTGCGAGGCATCGCGCGCATGGATCCGATAGGACACCACCGTACCGGGAGTCACTGCAAGGGCAGGAAAGTATCCCTGAAAGACATCACCGTCGGCCTCCAGATCAAATGTACCCTGCTCTGTCTCGCCGTCAATCGTCGTCTCATACTCTACCCATGCCGATTGAATGCCCATGCGATCGATTAATTTGACGATGATCTGAGACGGGAAATCGGCAATATTCACGCTGGGCGGCGGCTCGAAGATGATCTCGGGTGGTTTTCTGTCGGCTCCTACTTCGATGGCAATTACCTCGTCCGGCGCCGCGCTCGGATACCGGACCATATTGTTCGCATCATCGAGCACTTCGATATAATACCTCATTTCACCTTCGATGCCGTCGGTCGGAATCTCGGCTGCGTACGTCGACTCTCCCACTTGATCGAGCCGAAAATGCTCGATTCCATCGACACCTGTCACGACGACTCGGACCTCTACGATGGAGGTTGCTTCCGAAAAGACTACGGCTTCAAAGAGAATCGAAGCCTGTTCCTCGGTCGTTGGGGGAGGATTGTGTACGATTTGCGGCGCATAATCCCCAGCTCCTACAAATCCTCGATTCCTGAAAATCTCCAGGATTACCGATAGGTGAGCTCCTCCATAATAATCCTGATCTGCCTGAAGAATGGCTTCGGCTGCGTCACGCATCGTGGCCGGGGCGATGAGGTAGGCATGTGACAGCAGATTCAGATGATCAGTAACCTGCTTCCCCAGAATGGAATAAATCTCCATGAGTGTCGTCGCCCAGAGTCGCCCATCTTCCCAGATCGAGCAATACCCTTCTGCGGTTGCACAGGGCGTGTCGTCGGGATATCGCCCCATATGATCCAACCACCGGCCCTCCCACGACTCATTCCCGTCCCACGTGAACACCTTCCTCCAATCCCGAAAAGGGACCTGCCCCGATTCGATCAGGTGGCGAGTATACGTGG
This sequence comes from uncultured bacterium, assembly GCA_965652945.1. Taxonomy (GTDB): domain Bacteria; phylum Bacteroidota; class Rhodothermia; order Rhodothermales; family CAZKDQ01; genus CAZKDQ01. Next base: position 5,218 of record CBFGXY010000051.1, on the reverse strand, counting down.
CAGCCCAGTAATCGGCCCATCCTTCGTGCAGGGCCGCCCCCTCGGAATAGGGGATGAGGCCCGGCGCGGAGGCTTGCAGAAGCGCATGTCCATATTCGTGCAGAATCACATGTGCATCCTCGGCATCATCAATACCTCCTCGGCCGAAAAGCAGCACATTGCTCGCGGGTCGATACTGGGAGTTGTCGGCCGCACCCATCCCATGCGGATTCACACGGATCTGGAAGTTGTGGATGTCGAGTTGGGGATCCAGCTCCTGGATGTACCGCTGGCTTTTGTCGATGTGGTAGTAGGCATTGACCGCCTCAAAAAAGTCGTTGCCTCGACCAAAGTGAAAACCGTCGGGAGAAGACAGGACCGGCGGGGTATAGGGCGCACCGATTTCCGTACCGGATACGATGCGAACGTACGGACCTTCCAGTCGGTACTGGCCATCCACACCGCGTGCGATATCTCTTAGCGGTACCTGCCTTCGCTCTGCGTTCAGTTCGGGAATGTCGGCATCGCCGGCATTCATATACGGCGGCCCGTACTGCACACCGGCCGTGGTCAATGGGTCAGGGTCAAAGACCGAGCCGAGACCATCCACTGCGGCCGCAGCTTCGACGCGAGGTTGGGGCGATCCTTCCCGGGCAATCCGTTGGGGCGAAGCGCTGGCGAAGTCACGCTTGCGTCCGTGCGAGCTCTGATCCAACCATATGATCGGCTCACCCGACGCCGCGTCGATCAGGATGGAACACTCGGCCGAGTCGTCGAGTGGACGAGCGACGAAATGCCACGCGATTCGGGGTGCATCCGATGGATAGATGACCAGCTCGGGCTCTACTACCAGAACGATCCGTCCACCCGCTCGAGCCGCCGCTATGCTCAGAGCTTCTTCACTCGACAGTTGCTGCGGATCGATAGTTGCACGCGCAACATGCGGCCGATAGTTACTGATCACCATCGTGGGTCGGCCTCCTCCATCGACGTTCACTTTAACGTCCCCGCCGAATACGGGCACGCCGTCCCGCAACTGGCGAAAGGTCATATGTCGACTGCGGGATCGTTCAATGACCCGTTCCAGCTGCAGATCATCGGTTGCCAACGCCAGTCCGAATTCATCCCAGTGAGCCTCGAGAAATGCCCGCGCTGATGCCTCCGGATCCCTTTCACCGAACTCAGCGGCATCGAGCCGATATCGGGCGCGGGACACGCCTGCCACCGGATCATATCTGCCCTCCCGTAGCAAAACCGTGGGAGGTGCCAGAACAGGATCGGCCGTCTCTATCTGAACCGATCGCTCAATATCAGCCTCCGAAACGATCACACGCTCCTGCGCGCTTGCTCGACGGAGTCCCAGAGGCATCGTTGCGAATACGAGTCCGAGAAACAATACTAGAGAGACATGCCGCATGGGACTGGAGGACGGAGCAGTAGCAGACGCCTGAGAGTTTAAATATAACGAACTCGTTGAGAATGGGTGCCTTTATCGCCCCCTGTTGAGTTCCCGTGCCAGCTCCTCGATCTGACTGCGCTGCGCATCGGTCAGGTCGCGAGGAATGGTCACCTTAATCTCGATGAACAAGTCGCCTCTGCCTGATTCAGTCTCCACTCCGTGGCCTCTGACTCTTAGCCGTTCACCCGGCTGGGAGCCTTCCGGAATATCGACACGAATGTGTTTACCCGTGGCCGTAGTGATCCGACGCCGCGTTCCGAGCATCGCTTCGAACGCACCGATCTCGATCGACGTGTGGAGGTCATCTCCCTCTCTGCGAAAGTTTTCATGCGGCTCGACCTCGAACGTCACATACAGGTCGCCTCTCTGACCTGAAGGCCCTGCCTGGCCACGGCCACGAAGTCGGATCTTGAATCCGGACGCTACGCCTTTGGGGATGTCGAGACGTACCTGTTCGCCCGTCGGCAGTGTGACCTGCGTCTTACCTCCCTCAAGCGCCTGATCGAAGGTCAAGCGCAGCGTGGTATGGATATCCTGACCAGGTCGACGTCCTCGCGTACGAGTGAACGGATCGCGGGCAGCCTCTCCCCCGGCGAAAAATTTACTAAAGATATCCCCGAACCCTCCACCTGCGCCGAAGGCATCTCCAAACCCTTCGGTCCCTTCGCTCTCGAACCGAACGTAGGTTCCATCGGGAGACCGATAGAACTGGCCGCCACGCGTGCCAAAGCCCTCTCCAGTTCCAAACGGATTCTTCCGTCTGTTGTCATACTCGCGTCGTTTCTCTTCGTCACCAACGACATCGTACGCCTCCTGGACTTCCTTGAATCGTTCCTCCGCGTCCGGTTTATCAGGATTCCGGTCCGGATGGAATTCACGAGCAAGCTTGCGGTAGGCCTTTTTGATTTCCTCCGCACTCGCTTTCTCGTTCACGCCAAGAATCTTATAGTAGTCCTTAACCTGCGGCATATTCTGTTGTTAATACTCCGACGAAAGTTCAGTATGGCGGCCGAAGTGGCAGTATTTCAACGCCGACGCCGATCGTGCCGCCCGTATATTATATAATCCAACTTCGTGCCACATATTATGTTGAAAAACAACAGGATCCGCCGCGTGCTGGTCGCCAATCGAGGCGAGATTGCCGTTCGCATCATGCGGACATGCCGCCGACTGGGCATCGAATGCGTGGCCGTATTCAGCGACGCCGATCGCAGCGCCCCACATGTTCAGATGGCGGACGAAGCCTATCACATTGGTTCATCGCCCTCGGCAGAGTCATATCTTCGTATCGACCGAATCATAGATGTTGCGCGCCGCTCCGGATCAGATGCGATTCACCCAGGATACGGCTTTTTAGCGGAGAACGCTGCTTTTGCTCGCGCCTGTCTCGAAGCGGACATCACGTTCATCGGCCCCTCGCCTGAGGCCATCGAAATGATGGCTGATAAAACGGCCGCTCGCTCGATCATGGGGGACATGGACGTTCCCGTGCTGCCCGGCACCGTGGATGCCGTGCAGGGCGAAAAGGAGGGTGTTCGCGTTGCCACGGCAATTGGCCTGCCAGTGATCATAAAGGCGGCTTCAGGCGGAGGAGGCAAAGGGATGCGCATCGTCGAGAAGGAATCCGATCTCGGTTCGATGCTTCAGCAAGCACAAAGCGAAGCGCAATCAGCTTTCGGAGATGGGCGGGTATTCATCGAGAAGTACATCCCCGAGCCGCGGCACGTGGAAATTCAGATCCTAGCCGACCAGCACGGCAACATGGTGCATCTTTTCGAGCGCGAGTGTTCGATCCAGCGGCGCTATCAGAAGGTTGTGGAGGAGGCTCCGTCGCCGGCGGTGACGCCAGCGCTGCGCGAGCGGATGGGAGAGGCGGCAATAAATGCGGCTAAGGCGTGCGGATACGTAGGTGCCGGTACGGTCGAATTCCTCCTCGACAGCGACGGGAGCTTTTATTTCATGGAGATGAATACCCGCCTGCAGGTGGAGCACCCCGTCACGGAGGAAATCACCGGCCTGGATCTGGTCGAAAAACAAATACGGATCGCTGAGGGAGAATCACTGGGGTTTAGCCAGGACCAGCTCTCGATCGACGGTCATGCCATCGAGTGCCGGATCTACGCTGAGGATCCATACTCAAACTTCCTTCCTGATCCCGGGTGGATTCAACGGCACGCGCCTCCGGGTGGCATTGGCGTTCGTGTGGATTCGGGATGCTCGGTAGATGGTCGCGTGGAGATTTATTACGACCCCATGATTTCGAAGCTCATCGCGTGGGGTCCTGATCGATCGTCCGCAATCGATCGCATGACCCAGGCCCTGCAGGAATACGACGTGGTCGGCGTACGAACCACTATCCCGTTTTGCCGCGACGTCATGCAGGACGAGGATTTTCGGGAAGGGAAGTATTCTACCCGCTTCGTTGAAGACAGATACCTCGACCTACGTGCTTCTGCAGCTACCGATCAGATCCGTGAAGCCGCCGCGCTCGCAGCCGTCCTGATCGAACGGCGAAGACGCCGGTCGGAGACACGGCCATCTTCTGCACAACCGGCGCGAAGCAGGTGGATTCGGCGCCGCGCGTGAGCATGCTCAATGGTATGATGTCAGGACGGATAGGCCTGTAAATTCCAAACTTCAGCGATCTCGGCAATAAATGATTTCTCATTCGCAACGACTGATCCGTCGGCACGTGCGATATCTACGAGATCACCGAGAATCGCTTTCAAAAGATCATGTTTTAATTTCCCGCCCAGTATTTGCGCGGCTTCATGCATACGCTGATCCGTCGCCCCGTTTAAATAGGTGAGCATGGCCTCGCGCATTACATGATCGATCAGGGCAGGGTCCTTGTCCGGTTGCCACCTGCGCAGCTTCGACGCGATCTCCATCGTCTCCTTCGGATCAAGATCCTCATCTGCACCATGTGCCAGCCCCAGATACAGTAGTGCCAGATCGTGCAATAGAGTAAGTGTAAGCTGACCTCTGCTATCCATCAGATTACGCTTTCCGCGCTGTCGATGAGTGTTAGTGGGACGGCCAGGCATCGTCGAAGTGCGGAAGAATGGGAAGCCCTTGCGAGTCATAATATTCCTCCGAGGTATTCTGACGGTTCTGCCTTGCTGATTTGAAACAGTCAGGTCTCTGAGGTTCCTGTACGCGTCTCCACAATAAACAGAGACTCGTAACGAAGTGGTAGTACGGAAAGGCTCATGTTTCATGCGTCCGAGGATCCGTCTAGCGCATTCCCTTCACTTCCCTCGTCACATCTCAGAGCTGATCCATGGGCACGAATTCGAGACGTCCGCCCACCCACTTGTCCGCAGTTCCGCTTCGTCTCTCCGGCAAAACGTATATATTTGAACCACCACTCATCAATGGAGGATGGTATGGTCACGGCTATAGTGCTGTTACAAACCGCTCGGGCGGCCGTCAACGATGTGGCGGAGCAGCTCGTCGATATGAAAGGCGTCTCTGAAGTACACTCGGTTGCCGGACGCTACGATCTCGTTGCCATCATTCGCGTTCCCTCGAACGAAGCGCTTGCTGATCTGGTCACCGACCGAATCCGCCAGATAGATGGCATTACCGCATCCGAGACACTGATCGGCTTCCGCGTGTTTTCAACCTACGACCTTGAGCATCTTTTCTCGGTTGGCTTAGACTGATCGGCGGTGGGCCGTGATCCGATGACTACGTGAAGTCATCCGATGACTACGCGAAGCGATCCGATGACTACGCGAAGTGATCCGATGACTACGCGAAGCGATCCGATGACTA
>CBFGXY010000050.1:0-9151 GCA_965652945.1 uncultured bacterium | reverse complement strand
TTCAGCGGGTCGTCATAGCTCGTAAAGGGATTCAGTACGTAGGTATGCGGCCGGTAGAATGCCACAACAGCAAGGCGGAGAGCCCGGAATGGAAATTGGCATAGATTAATCTTCAGGACAATGGCGTCCTGTCATGACATCCCGCACGACCGCGCCGGCGTCTGTAGTTGCTCTGCTGATCCACACAGATATGAAATGGGTGACGTCCATCGATGACGCTCCACTGACGTGATGCCCTGCGGTAAAATTATGCTGAGGACTCAGCCTTCGCACGAGGATCGGTCTCGAAGTGCCGATCGGCCAGGTTGGGTACGTTCACACTGATGAGCAGCGTGATTACCCCGAACGCCACGATCAACCAGAAGACGACATGGAGATTCAGAGTGAGTCCTTCCCGAAGAATGTCGAGAATCTCGACGCTCATCGCTCCGCTTACATTTTCCATCCCCGCCCCATCGATCAGTTCCCGAACGCTGTCGAGTGAGATGAGCGAGCCCAGTCCCCTCGAATTAATGTACCGTGCCAGCCCCACGTTCAGAACTCCCCCCAACATCGCAGCGCCCACAGCATTTCCGAGTGTTCTCATGAGCATGTTGGTAGAAGTCGCGACACCCCGCTGCGCCCAGGTCACACTCGTTTGGATTGCGACGATGTAAGTGGTGCTCAGAAATCCAAAGCCCATGCCCATCAATGTAGCACCGATCCACGCCGTAAAAGCCCCTGCGGATGCGTACAGCGCTACAATGATAGATCCGAATGCTACGAAGAATCCGCCGAGACGCGCCAACCGGCGAACACCTGATCGAACAAAATTCCGCCCGGCTATGACCGAGGCGATGGGCCATCCGATCGACATCCCCGAAAGAGTCAGGCCGCCCATCAGCGCGCTTCCACCCAGTACACCCTGGACGTAGGTCGGCAAGAATGTGATGAGCCCGATCATCGCCACGCCCGACACCAGAATGGCGAGATTACCGCGGGCGATAATCGGGTTCTTCCAGAGCTCGAAATGCATCATCGGATCGGGCGCCACGCGCTGCCGTCGGTAGAAAAGTAGCAGTCCTACAACCGACAAAAATCCGAGCATGAGTGCACCCCGCGTTCCCCACGATTCGGCCTGCGTAAGGGCAAGCATACCCGCCGACAATCCCGCTAAAAGTAGCACCGCTCCGGGATAGTCGATCTGTGGTGACTTCTTCTCGATCGATTCGTGCAGGAAAACCCAGATCAGTGCCAGAGCCACGATTCCGAACGGGATGTTCAGCCAGAATATCCACTTCCAGTGTGCGTGTTGAACGATGAGGCCCCCCGCCAGTGGTCCCAGAATTGAGGAGATGCCCCATACGCTCGACAGGTAGCCCTGAATCTTGCCCCGCTCCTCGACCGAATACAAATCGCCAACCAGCGTCGAACTCATCGGCATCACCGCCCCTGCCCCCACGCCCTGGATGAATCGAAATGCGATCAGTACAGGCATCGTCCGTGCCAGACCGCAAAGAACCGATCCCGTCAGAAAGATGCCCACGCCGATCATAAAGACCGGCTTTCGGCCGAAAATGTCAGAGAGTTTACCGAAGATCGGCGTTGTGATCGCCTGCATCAGCAGGTAAGATGAGAAGACCCAGCTATAAAGCCCGAATCCCCCCAGGCTGGATGCGATGTTCGGCATCGCCGTGGCGATGATGGTCCCCTCGATGGCCGCCAGAAACATCGCAACGACAAGACCCGCAAGTACCATGGTGCGACGGGTCTTCGGCGCTCCTGCCTCCATCTCCGATATGACAGACACTTACGAGCCAGATAAACGTGACACGAACGAAAAACGGGTAGGTTGGACACCGATAGATAGAGATCTGTTCTGGGTATTCGTACGACGACGGCCTCGTACAGCCCTGAATCATGTGGAGAGGTATAGAAAAGTCTATTCCGCCAGACGACCGTGAGTATGACTGCTGTCGGCAAGGATTTCTATCACGCGGCACTCGCCCACCCTGCCGCTGGCACATTCCTGAACCATTTTCTCAAGCTCGGTTCTAAGCAGTTCCAGGCCGGCGATGCGCTTCTCTACGTCAATCAGCCTCGCGCTCGCAATAGCATCGGCCTGCTCGCATGGCTGCTCGGGGTTATCCTGAAGCTCGAGGAGGGTGCGAATTGCATCAACGTCGAAGCCCAACTCCCGGGCATGCCGGATAAACATCAACCGAGACAGTGCGGCATCGTTGTACAGTCGCTGATTGCCTTCATTCCGTTCGACTTCCTGCAACAGCCCTATCTCTTCGTAATACCGAATAGTGGGCACTTTGACGCCCGTTCGTCTGGCGGCCTGACTGATCGAAAAACGCTGAGTTAGCATGATCTTCATTTGACCCTCTAGTGACTGGAGGGCTTATGCTAAACGGTACGATCGCACAGGTTCCGATCCGTTCCGTGCCTGGTATATCGTGTAGTTGGTCAGGCTTCAGTTTGAATACGAGCGATGAATAGCCCGAAGTCTTCAGAACGTTCCGAAAGACAAGCTCACACATCACGTTTTCGTGTGGGAGGGATGGACTGCGCCGCATGTGCAACCAAGGTGCAGAATGCCGTTGGCAAGCTTCCAGAGGTGAGCAGTGTATCGGTTTCCGTTTCGGGAGGAATGCTTGCTGTGAAGCATCTCAATGGGCTCACCCCCGGTTCCGTTGAAGGACAGGTAAAAGCGCTTGGATATTCGATCTCACCGATACCGCCGTCTCATAACGGCGCCGCGGCAACCCACGAAGCAGAGCGGCATCGGCAGGCAGCCATCGATCAAGGTCCCTGGTGGAAGACACCCAAAGCTCGACTCACGATAGCGTGCGGACTCGCCTTGATCACTGCGTGGTTCCTGGGCGCGATGTTACCTGCCTTTGCGACCGCGGCCTACTTCCTGGCGATGTCCGTTGGGCTCATTCCGATTATGCGACGGTCCTGGATGGCGGCCAGAACAGGGACGCCATTTACGATCGAAACGTTGATGACGATCGCGGCGCTCGGCGCTGTCGTCATCGGTGCTACGGAAGAGGCGGCAATGGTGGTTTTGCTGTTTCTCATAGGTGAAATGCTCGAGGGCGTTGCTGCAGGCAGAGCTCGAGCGGGCATTCGGAGTCTCACGAGTCTGGTCCCCGACGTGGCGATCATTGAGGAGAATGGCGCGCTATCGTCAGTTGAGGCGTCCACATTGAAGGTTGGATCGATCATTCACGTCCGTCCCGGCGATCGTGTAGCTGCCGACGGTGAGATAGTTGAAGGAGTCAGTGCAATAGATGAGGCACCAATTACCGGGGAGAGTATCCCCCAGACGAAAGGTCCCGGAGATGATGTCTTCGCCGGTACCATCAATGCTGATGGACTGCTCCGCGTACGAGTAACAGCCTCAGCAGAAGACAACACTATTGCACGAGTCATTCGACTTGTCGAGGAGTCGCACGAGAATAAGGCCAGAACAGAGCGCTTCATCGACCGCTTCGCAAGGTATTACACCCCGGCGGTACTCGCGTTTGGCATTCTCGTCGCGACTGTTCCTCCACTGCTGCTCGGCGGGGAATGGTCGGTGTGGATTTATCGGGGACTGGCAATGTTGCTGATTGGATGCCCTTGTGCACTCGTGATATCGACCCCCGCAGCGATAGCGGCAGGCCTGGCAACAGGCGCTCGACGTGGGTTATTAATCAAAGGCGGCGCCGCACTGGAACGCTTACGGGACGTCACAACTGTGGCATTCGATAAGACGGGAACCCTCACCGTAGGCAAACCAATCGTCACAGACGTAGTCGGTTTCGGCAAGTCTGATCTCGAGGTCATCCGGCTTGCCGCTTCTCTCGAAGCAGGATCGAGTCATCCGATTGCTGCTGCGGTGATGAGCAGAGCTGACGAGGATGGGGCGCAGATCGACCGGGTTACCCAGGCACAAGCTATTCCGGGAAAGGGCGTATCGGGTACGGTTCGGGGTACAAGGGTGTCCGTTCTCTCGACTCGAGCTGCACAAGAATTGACCACCTTCTCTGCCGACCAGCAGGCGCTGATAACTGAGCTCGAAAAACAGGGCAAGAGTATGTCCGTCCTCGTTGTCGAGAATGTTGTTAGAGGATTGATCGCGTTTCGAGATGAACCTCGTCCCGACGCCCATGAGACTGTCCGGGCCCTTTCCGACCGAGGATTAACAGCGATCATGCTCACGGGAGACACCGCTCGGACGGGGAAAGCTATCGGCTCTCAACTCGGCCTTGAAGTTCGGGCAGAACTACTTCCAGAGGACAAATCTCGCGTCGTGCAGAACTATCAGAACCAGGGCGAGATAGTTGCGATGGTCGGCGACGGTATCAATGATGCACCAGCTCTGGCAGCAGCGGATGTGGGCATCGCCATGGGTAATGGAACGGACGTAGCACTCGAGACCGCCGATTCCGCGATCCTCCACGGCCGAGTGACGGATATAGCGAAGCTGTTCAAACTCTCGCACCGAGTGATGCATAACATTGCACAGAACATCTCCATTGCACTCGGACTGAAGGCGGTTTTCCTCGTAACTACGTTACTGGGCATAACGGGGCTCTGGCCGGCGATCCTGGCGGATACAGGCGCAACTGTACTCGTTACGATGAACGCAATTCGCCTTCTCGGAGACCGCTGACACTGGGAGAGTCGGCTGTCGAGAGCAGCGTGATCGAATGGTGGGAATCCACCAAATGTGTAGGCATGTGGTTACGCGAGAGATCTTCCACCGGCAGCATGTGGCCCATCACTTCCATAACCGCTTCTCCCCTATCAACCTCAGACCTAAGGGCCACGAGAAACAATTCCGTCGCGGCGAGGCGCCCCTATTCCACGCCAATCAGGCAGATTAGAGTACTGTCAGATACAAGACCGCGTTAGTATGGATTACAATATTAACGGTCATGTAACGACGATTGTAATAGTATAGTTTGGTACATCAGTGTGCTTATGGCCTCAGGACTGGCCTATGAGCATAAAGGTGCATTTTTACCGGCATTCATGTCGCATGACGCACCGAGCGAACTACGTTACACTATGTTTACCAGTACTTATTGGAACTCCCTTTTTAGAGCATCTGTTGCACGCCAACATGAGATTCCGGCCAGATCCGGAATTACCCATAATGACCATCACCCGATTACATAAAACGGAGGCGACATGCTCTGGACAATAATAGTCATCCTGATTGTCTTGTGGCTTTTAGGATTAATAGGGAGTGTTGGCGGCAACCTGATACACCTTCTTCTGGTTGTGGCAGTCATCGTCCTGATTATCAATCTGGTGTCGGGTCGGCGGGTGTGATACGATCACCCTGGACTCGAAGCAAGTGGTCGTCATTCTATAAGAGAATGTGACGAACATAATCGACCTCTTTCACTACATGAAGAGACCCATGATGAAACGCCTTTTAACATATATACTGCTTGTGCCAATGTTGGTCCTCACGGCATGTGAGACCCGCGATGCTGAAGAGTACGATCTTATGACCGAAGACACGCTCATTGTCGATCAGGACAACCGGCAGGCCCGAGCCGAGCTCCTGAGCTGGCTGGATGAGATCGACGAGAACCTCGCACAGCTCGAGACCCGCATGCAAACTGCAGGAGAGTCTGTAGATGCCAATCTAGACGAGCTTCGGGCGCGTCGCGACGAGTTGCGAGCCGATCTTCAAGAAGCGCAAAATGAGGTAAGTGCCTGGACTGCAACCACAGCCGATGACTTACAGGATCAAATGCGCGACCTCGATGCTGACATCGAGAAAGCACGGCTCGTAGCCATTGACCAGCGCGACGAGTTCATCGCAGAAGTTCGGGCCCGTTTGCAGGAGATCGACACCGAGCTTGCTGCTCTCGATCGGCGCTCCGGCGCGTCAATAGACATGATGCCTCGCAATGACGAGACAATGCCAGATCCAGCCGACATTGACATGGAGACTCCGGCTACCGACCGTAACGACGCAGCCTCTGGCACATTCTATACCGAGACCCAGGATGTGGACATGGAAGACCTCAGAACTGATCGCGAAGAGATCGCGGAGCAACTGAACGAGGTCGAAGCAGATCCTGAGACAGAGTTCGAGTCGACTCGCGAGGCTCTCGCAGAATCAGTAGCCGAACTACGTGCCCGAGTTCAGGAGGCAGGGGTTGCGATGAGGACTCAGTATTCGGACCTCAGATCGAATGAGACTCCTAATACTGCCTCCTTATAGTAAGAGACACGGTACTCAGCATAAAAAAAGCCCCCTCAATCGTTGAGGGGGCTTTTATGTATTTAAAGATATCCTGGCGGTTCAGCCTTCGGGCATGACGCGTATTTTCACTCGCGCAACCACGTCCTCATACACTTTGACGCTGGCACCATACATCCCCACCATACGAATATCTTCCTCGAGCTCGATGTCGCGTCGGTCGATCTCGAATCCTCGCTTTGCGAGCTCGACGGCAATCTGCTGAGAAGTCACCGTACCGAAAATCCGGTTCTCCTCGCCGACTTTTGCCAGAATCGGGATCTCGAGATTCTCGAGCTCTTGCTTCTGCGCTTCTGCATTCTCACGTGCCTGTGCGCGCTTTCGCGAGGCTTGACGGACTTCTTCTTCCTGCTGCCGTATACCGCCGGGCGTTGCAATTACGGCCATACCGCGCGGAATCAGGAAATTCCGTCCGTAGCCATCCTTGACGGTAACGACGTCACCGGCGCTCCCGAGCTTCTCGACATCCTGCTTTAAAATTACTTTCATGATTGTGTTGCCTGCTGACACACGGTTGAACTATTGAATCGCTATCAGGCGCACCTCGCATACCTGCGGTGGTCAAAACACCTCACCGCCGATACGATGTGCTGCCTCGTCATCATCGAACGTTGTCTTCCACGAACGGGAGCAGCGCCAGATGTCGCGCACGCTTGACCGCCCGCGTCAACTTGCGCTGAAACTTTGCCGAGACGCCGGTTACGCGCCGAGGCAGAAGCTTCCCTTGCTCGTTGATGAAACGCTTCAACAGATCAATGTCCTTGTAGTCTACGTAATCGAGGTTTTCCGTATCGAAACGGGTATCTTCAGCCATATTCTTGCTCAGAGTTGGATTTAGATGATGCGTCAGGTCGGAGTCAGTCACTCAGTGCTGTCGTCGACATCGTCGTCGTCGTCAATGTCATCGTCGTCGTCCTCCTCATCATCATCTTCGGAAGCGGACGCTTTAGCGGCTGCCGCTGCCGCTTCAACCCTTCTTCTTTCGACACCTGCTGCTTTCTGCGTCTCCCAGAATCGCATCATGACGGCATCCATCTTCAGGGTTAGATACCGCAACACATCGTCGTCGATCTCAAGCATACGCTCGAGGCGTACGATCAGGCTCGGATGCGCTTCAAAGTACAGATTGACGTAGAAACCATTACGTTTCTTTCGGATTGGGTAGGCCAGGCGCTGCGTGCCCCACTCTTCCGATTCCAGGATTTTACCACCGTTCTCCCGGATGAACTCCGCAATACGGGTGACGACGCCTTTGATCTGGTCATCGTTCAGTACCGCATTGAGAATATAGGTGAGTTCGTACGTGTTCTTATTGGACGCCATAAACTATGCTCCCTTCGGAATACTCTGCGATAGTTGAAATGAGTATGCCCCGCGCGTATCGCGGAGCAGGGGAAGAAAGCAATATACACTACAATTGGCGCCGGAACGACGCCCCACCGTGTTTTAATCGAAATCTCACCTCGACCCGTAATTAATCCGGTAGGCAGACACACGGTTAGACTTACGATGTTTGCCCCCACCGGATCCCTTGCGCGGACCCGGTTATTCATGTCACCTTACTGGGCACGAGAGAGTAGACCGACGCAGTTGGCCCACACTCGGTGGCCACGCCTTGACATTGTGTGGTACGAACAGGTTATTTCGCCAGCGATTTCTCGCGCTGCCATCTCTTATCGACACGAGTAAGAACTTATCATGTCATCGTCTACCGCCGCCGATCGCGGCCAGTGGGGTTCCAGATTTGGTTTTGTGCTGGCGGCGGCCGGAAGTGCTGTTGGGCTGGGAAACATCTGGCGCTTTCCTTACGTGACCGGCCAGAGTGGCGGCGCTGCGTTCGTGGCTATTTATCTTGTCTGTGTCTTTTTGATCTGTCTGCCCTACCTGTTTGCAGAGCTGGCACTGGGCAGGCACAGCAACAAGAATCCTGTCGGCGCTATTCGGGCGATCCGGGGCAAAACCCCGTGGACGCTGGTGGGTGCTCTCTGCATCCTCACGGGAGTGTTCATCCTGAGCTATTATTCCGTGATCGCGGGGTGGACCGTGGGTTTTGTGGTAAAGCAGATTGCTGCTCCAAATATGGAATTTGGAACGTTTATCGCCTCACCTCTACTCATCGTTCCGTTGTTGGCGTTGTTTATCCTCCTCACGATATCCATCGTCATTGGAGGCGTTGAACAAGGAATAGAACGGTGGTCGAAAGTATTGATGCCGGCTCTGCTCGTCATCATGTTGATCGTGATCATACGATCGTTGACGTTACCCGGTGCCATGGAAGGCTTGAAGTTCTACCTGAAACCCGATTTCTCGAAAGTTGATGGTGCAGTAATCCTGGCGGCACTGGGACAGGCCTTTTTCTCCCTTTCGCTTGGTATGGGCGCCATGATTACATACGGATCCTACCTGCCCAAGCGAGAGAATATCATTACCTCGGGAGCATATGTCGCCGGGTTTGATACGTCAATTGCCTTGCTCGCGGGTTTTATGATATTCCCCGCAATATTTGCTGTGGGCGCGCAACCAGACGCGGGACCTTCTCTGGTATTCATCGTGCTACCCCAGGTTTTTGCCGAAATGCCGTTAGGCACAGTGGTGGGTGCTTTATTCTTCGTTCTCCTCGCGATCGCCGCGCTCACGTCTACCGTCTCTCTCCTTGAAGTCGTGGTTTCGTTCTTCGTGGATGAGCAGCGCTGGTCACGAAAAAAATCAGTCTGGGTTCTCGGTGCCGTGACCTTCATCGTAGGGTTACCGTCAGCCCTTTCGCAGGGAGCGGTGCCCTGGCTCAGCGACTTGACGTACATTTTCGGAGAAAACGGCTTCTTCGGCCAGACGGACGTTTTGAGTGTATTCGACTTCATCTGGGGGAATTTGTCTCTCGCAATCGGTGCCCTC
>CBFGXY010000049.1:0-9155 GCA_965652945.1 uncultured bacterium | reverse complement strand
GGTAATCCTCGACTCCGTCCCTCCTGACCTCCATCCCAATAATCCATTATCAAGGAGAGACAGATGAAGTCTATTTTTACATTCGTATGCGCGCTTATGCTCTCAACGAGCCTCGTGATGGCTCAAAGCAATGAAGCCTCTGTAGATCAGCGGGGTACCGACCACGCAGCAGACGTCACGCAGAGCGGAGCCTCTAACGTAGCCTCGGTCGACCAGCGTGGAGACGCCAACGAAGCGGCCGTAGACATGATCGGCTCGGATAATGTCGCCGACGTTACGCAGGACGGAGCATATAATGCCGCAAATGTTACGGCCGAAGGAGAACGCAACGAGGCGTACGTCGAGCAGGGTGTAGATGCCGGGCTCGCTGGTTCTGTCGCAGCTGACAACCAGGCTGACGTGCATCAGTCGGGCCAGGACAACTATGCCCGTATCGCGCAGGGTGGTGCAACAGGCCTCCTCGCGGGTGCTTCAGCTACGGGTAACTCGGCCGACATCGATCAGGAAGGAAGTGGCAACGATGCCAATATCAGGCAAGGTGTTACGACCGGAATATTTACTGTCGTTGAGGGCAGTGGAAATGCAGCTGATGTCGCTCAGGTTGGAACCGGCAACTCGGCTACGATCAATCAGGGCGTAGCAAGTGTTGCTCTGGTCGGCGTAGTTAGCCGTTTCAACGAAGCGATGATCGATCAGGTTGGTACCTCTAATACGGCTATGGTCAACCAGGCTGCTGTAAGCGGCGCCCTCGACATCGAGTTTGCTCTGCGAAACGAGGCCGAGGTCTACCAGGATGGTGACTTCAACTCTGCGCTCGTCAACCAGGAAGGAATGAGCAGCTTCGCGCTGATCAACCAGGACGGATTTGACCACAATGCAACGGTCAACCAGTTCGGGATGAGCCATGAGGCCACTCTCTTCCAGATGGGTTCAAACAACATGGCGGACATCATGCAGACGGGCTCATCGCACGTTGCAGATGTCATGCAGAATGGATCGGGCAACGTCGCCACGATCGTACAGGGCAATTAATTCGCCCATCGGCAGAACAGGCGACGGGGGCTATTGCTCTCGTCGCCTATGCCGATTCATTTAATAGTCAGATGGCGGACACTACCGGCATTCGAAGTGCCGAAACATTCGAATCCATATTATGGACCGGTCGGCACCTGAGTAATATGTCTCGTCCCGAATGTACTTTCTGACAATCCACCAGATTGCAAGATTATGATGCGACATATCAGCATATTTTTGGCATTGATTCTCTCCTTTGTGTCTGTTGCGAATGCACAACAGGCCTCGGATGAGGATCTCATCCTGGAACAGGCGCAGCTTCGCACGATTCAGGGTGCAGACGGTCGACCCGCTGCAGGTCTCATCGGTAACGGTACGTTCGGTGGGTTGATCTTATCGGGGATCAATCCATACTCGGGCACGGCCCTGGTATCGCAAACGGGGGAGTTGAACTCGGCGATCATCAGTCAGCAAGGCCAGGGCAATATCGCCGCGCTGCAACAGATAGGCAGCGCAAATACCACCGTGTTCGAACAGATCGGAAATCACAATTCAATAATTGCATTGCTGGAGGGCAACCAGAATTATCTGTCCGTCCTGCAGCGAGGCAATCAGAACCGGTATGAATTCGAGTTCAAAGGCGATCATCTGGACCACTCGATTGAGCAGCACGGAGATGGATTGTCGGCGACGCAAACGGGAATTGCTCGACGTCCATTCAGCATCGAACAGCGGGGACATGGAGCCTCCATCTCCATCGAGCACAATCGGTAAAAAGGCGCACCTCCGTACGATGCCCGCAGATCACGACCTTTTTTCTTCTGATTGAGCATCCCCGACTGTGTTTACATCGTGGAAGATGCGTATACTCATCCGGCTTATAATCGCATCATCAGATCCAGGTGTTGATATTTATGTGGATGAGGATCTGATGTCGCGGTAGTATGCGGCCCCAGTGATAGCCAGAGTGGTTGCACATATTAGCAATTAGCTATCAGAAGGGATAAGGTGATCTGAAAATGTTAGTTTTGATTGTATTTCTCGGTTTGCTCGCGGCCTCGCCGACACCGCCGTGTGAACCATTCCTTAGAATCCTTGACGAAGCCGACCACGTGGTTGTGGAAGGCGCATGCATTAATCCCAGCTCTGAGCACTACAACGGGGAGTTTCGTTTCGAGTTGACGGTCGATCGCAGAGGCGAAAGTGGAAATTCGAGGACGAACCAGTCGGGCACATTTACGCCGGGCAGTGAATCAGCCGATACACTTGTTCGTACGCGCGTCAGTTTGGCTTCAGGCGACGAGCTGCACGCCCGGCTCATCATTTACGAGGACGGACGAGAGCTCGGCACGAAGGAAATTCGACGCGTATTGCCGTAAAGGCTGAAGTACGATTTACGTGCGTCCTTTCATTCTTGCTCGCAGTCCGAAATGCGTCATTCCGTTCCCGTCGTAACTGGGATAATCCTCTTATGTCTTTTTGTCATCGGGTGTAAAGAAGGCACTCTCGAACCCGAATTGACAGGTAGTATCGAGGGCGTCGTTCTCGATTATGAAACGAGCGAGCCTCTGGCAGGGACAAGTGTTACGACGAGTCCGCCAAGCAGCGCTTTTGTTACGGACAGCCAGGGCCGATTTCGTCTCGAGGATCTGGAGTCAGGCAATTTTACGATCAACGCCAAAAAGCCTGGCTATCAATCCAACTCCGTAACCGTCCATGTGCGGGAGAACCGGCGAACGGAAGCCACGCTCTTCCTCGAGGTGCAGGAGGATGAGGAAGCGCCGAGTAAATCGCTGGATATCGATATCACGAACTGGTGGAATACCGCTAAAGGCGACAGCTCCATCGTGAATGTGGAGTATCGGGTTCGAAACTCGGGCAACACGGGTGTCACTGCTTACGAAGTGTATTTTCGCATCCGAGCGGGCAGGGAAACCTTCTACCACCAGGAAACCGGGGCCGAACTGAGTACGAATCAGTCTAAAGTAGGCCGGTTCGAAAAGTACATCCGCTCTCAACCTGCAGACTCCGTCCTCGTGGACGACGTGTGGATCGAGTGAGGTTGAATAAGGGGTGAATCGTTACAGGATGGTTGAATTCAACCAAAACTGTATCTGGCGGTGTTTCCCGGTCAGGGTCTAATTCGGACGGTTCGGACTGGAATCTGACGGATCTGCGATTTTGTTCTGCGCCTGCACGGTCAGTCGATACATTCGGCTATCGGCCTGACCTGCTAACCGGCGCGCATTCCTGGCCTTCACGGCAGAGTGCGATGAGGTGGCGGAGGGCCTGGCCTGCCACACATCACTCAAATCGCGTGCTGCTATGATGCGACGAATCGCAGGGTTGGGGGCGATGCTGCTACTGATCGCCCTCCCGGCCTCGGCTCAGACAGGAAGTATCACAGGTGTAGTGACGGATTCCGGAACGGGTGAGGTCATCCCCGGAGTCAATATTGTCCTGTCGGAACTCGGAATAGGATCGGCGTCCGATGCCGAAGGGCGATACACCATCACGGGTGTCCCGCCGGGAAGTCACCGGCTCGAAGCCTCATTTATCGGATACCATCCGTACGAAGCAACGGTTACCGTCCGTGCGGATGAGCCGCTGCGGCACAACATCTCACTCGAATCGGATGTGATCGGCCTGAGCGAGCTCGTGGTGACGGCCCTCGGAGTGGAGCGTGAGGAACGCTCGCTGGGCTATTCGTCGCAGGCCATCGATACAGAAGGGATGACAGAGAGTCGAACGACGAACTTCATCAACTCCCTCTCAGGTAAGATCGCCGGGGCCCAGATCACGAACGCGAATAGCTCGGTGGGCGGATCGTCTCGAATCGTCTTACGGGGTGTGAACTCGCTCACTGGTAATAACCAGCCACTGTTTATTGTCGATGGAGTCTATATCGACAACTCCACATTCGACGCCGCGGGCGAGTTCGGTGGGATTGACTTTGGAAACGCCGCGATGGATATCAATCCCGACGATATCGCATCTATCACTGTACTTAAAGGCCCCAACGCCGCCGCCCTGTATGGCTCCCGTGCGGCAAACGGCGCCATAGTAATCATCACAAAAGATGGTCGCGGAGTACGCACGGGAACGGTCGACGTGACCTTCAGCTCTACGCTGACTGCAGACGATCTCCTTCTGCTACCCGACATGCAGAATGAATACGGACAAGGCTTTTATGGCCGGTTCTCTTACGTCGACGGACGTGGCGGAGGTGTCAACGATGGAGGAGACGAAAGCTGGGGACCCAGACTCGACGGCCGTTTGATCCCTCAGTTCGACAGCCCGGTAATCAATGGAGAGCGTCAGGCGACACCGTGGGTGCCTCAACCTGACAACGTTCGCAACTACTTTGACACGGGCCTCTCCTGGACGAACAACATCGCGCTCGCCGGTGCCTTCGACCAGACAAACTTTCGTTTGTCGTATACGAACCTGAATCAGTCGGGCATTTTCCCCGCGGAAGAGCTTAATCGCAACACGTTCCAACTGGCCGCGGGATCTCAGCTGACAAGCCGTCTCCGTGCAGACGCACGTGCCACGTTCACGCTTCTCAACGCCCGGAATCGTCCCAGCGTTGGGTACA
Source organism: uncultured bacterium (assembly GCA_965652945.1). Classification (GTDB taxonomy): domain Bacteria; phylum Bacteroidota; class Rhodothermia; order Rhodothermales; family CAZKDQ01; genus CAZKDQ01. The sequence continues at coordinate 4,543 of CBFGXY010000049.1, read as the reverse complement.
CGGACGACAACCCGATGCAGCAGTTGACTCAATGGTTCGGCAGGCAAATCAATATGGAGAGCCTGCGAGACTACATGAACGAAGACGGGCGTCCCTTCAACTGGAACTATCAGTACTTCGATAATCCGTTCTGGACGCAGTATGAGAACGGTAACACGCAGGATCGAGACCGCCTGACCGGGAATGTCTCCCTTGAGTATGGACTGGCCGACTGGATCAATGTTACGGGGCTCGTCGGGCTGGACCGCTATACTGATCGGCGTCAGAACTGGACGGCGCTCTACACGATCAATGATCCGGACGGGTTCTTCTCGGAAACGAGACGTGAGGTCCGTGAGATCACCAGCAACGTGCGGGTAAACGCGCAGCGTGAACTCGCGGACGACTTCTACCTTGATGTTCTCGTGGGCGGGGAGTTGACGAACCGTCGTTATAACATGCAGCACAACCAGACGGCCGCACTCAGCGTCCCCTACATCTACTCGATCAACAACGCGGCGCTGGCTCCAAGCGCGAGCGACTGGGTCGAGGAGCAGCAGAAGAACAGCGTCTTTGGTGCTGCCACCCTCGGATACAGAGACTATCTCTACCTGGACCTCACGGCCCGAAACGACTGGTCGTCGACGCTGCCGATGGAGAACAATTCGTATTTCTATCCATCCGCGAGTCTGAGCTTCATCTTCAGCGACGCCTTCGAGATTGGAGGCTCGTGGATGAATTTTGGAAAGCTTCTCGGAAGCTGGACGCGCGTCGGAAACGATACCGCTCCCTACCGGCTACGAGCCACGTTCGACTCCCCGGGAACGGGTCGTTTCGGCGACATCCCGTACTACACGGTCGGAAATACGCTTCCCAACGCAAACCTCCTCCCAGAAACAACCGAGTCGTGGGAGTTCGGAACGGAACTTCGGTTCGTCCAGAGTCGGATCGGCCTCGACGCCACGTTCTACACACGACGCACGTACGATCAGATTCTGCCGGTGCAGAACTCGCGTGCCACCGGATATGTCTCTCGGATCGTGAATGCGGGCGAGGTCAAAAACACCGGGTTTGAACTGTCGCTCTTCGCCACTCCCGTCCAAACGGCTGATTTTGTGTGGGATGCGCGCATCAACTGGGCGACGAACACGAACGAGGTCATCGCTCTGGCGGAAGGCCTCGACAGCCATGTGCTTGGGTCCTCGTGGGATGCGACCGTGGAAGCCCGACCCGGCGAGCCCTTCGGAACGCTCCGAGGCCGCGGATTTTTACGCGATGCCGATGGAAATATCGTGGTGAATCAATCCGGCATCCCGCGACTCGATCCTGAAATCAAGTCATGGGGAAGCTACCAGCCCGATTGGACCGCCGGTATCTCAAACACATTCACCTACCGGGGGCTATCCCTCAGTTCACTCATCGATATCAAGATGGGTGGCGTGCTCTCTTCGGTAACGTACATGTTTGGAAGGTACACCGGAATCCTCGAGGAGACGCTTGAAGGTCGAGGCGAATATGAACAGGATGCCCAGGGCAATTACTACCTGAGCAGCGGCGGTTTCGTATTCGACGGGGGCCGGTGGGCCGATGGAGCCGTGGTCGGCAGAGTCGATGCGGCCGGCAACCAGATGTATGACGAGAACGGTAATCCCGTCGTCGATCGGGTCAATGATATCGTGGTCGGTGCCCAGGAATTCAATCAGATGTTCTACGGGAATCTCGAATCACATCTCTTCGACGCAAGCTACGTGAAACTGCGTGAGCTTCGTCTCGGATATAGACTCCCGACATCATGGCTGCAAGGCACGCCCATTCGCAGCGCTGACCTGGGTCTGGTGGGTCGCAACCTGTTGATCCTGCATAAGGAAGCACCGCACATCGATCCCGAGACAGCTTTCAACGCGGGGAACGTCCAGGGACTGGAATCCAACCAGTTCCCCGCAGTCCGGAATTTCGGTTTCAACGTCCGGGTGGGCTTCTAACGCAGCGTCGCCAACCGAAGAGAACCCTATTCAGATACCGATATGAAACGTTATAAAATCATACAGCGCCTCATCCTTGCGACCATCCTCGTCGTGGGGCTGCAGGCTTGCGATACCGGATTCGAGGATATGAACCGGAATCCGAACGAACCCGAAGTGGTGCCGGCAACCTACATCATGCCGCGCGCACAGCAGACGACGGTCGACCGCCTCTACAGCATGAGCGGGATGAACGGCTACATCGGTTCGATCTTCGCTCAGGGTTACGCAAAGATCCAGTACGTTGATGAGGATAAGTACGACTTCGCAGGTCGGCTGACTCTCTTCAATGGGATCTGGGAAAGCTTCTACACTACTACCCTGGAGGACCTTCGGAAGGTCGCCGAGATAGGGGAGGAGGAAGGAAATCCCAACGTGCAGGCAGTCGCCAAAATTCTGATGGCATACAACTTCCATCTGATGACCGACCTGTGGGGAGATATTCCGTACTCGGAAGCCCTTGACGAGAACAACCCTCAGCCTCGTTATGATCCGCAATCGGAGGTATATGCAGGTCTGATTAGCGATCTGAACGCCGCTATCGATCTCATCAATACCGGTAGCTCTGCTTTTGGGTCAGCTGATCTGATCTATAATGGAAATATGGAAAACTGGCTCCGATTCGCGAACTCGCTCAAGCTGCGCATCGCAATTCGGATGTCCGATGTAAACGCTGGAGAAGCGCAGAGCATCATCCAGAATGTGTGGAACGATGGACGGTACATATCCAGTCATGATCAAAACGCAGAACTGGATTACATGCAGTATCCATACAACAACCCCGTCAACGATTTCGCACGTACGCGGGAAGACCACAAGATCAGTCGGACGACAGTGCAGGTGCTGCAGGAGTTGGATGACCCGAGGCTTCGTATTTATGCTACCCCCGTTAGAAGCCAGGCGCTTCGCGATGCGGGAACGATCTATCAGGGTGTACGAAACGGTGACGTCAACAACAGCCTCCCATTGAACGAGGCTTCGACCATGGGGGCGTACTTCGTGGCTCCGACGTCGCCGGGACGGCTGATGACCTATGCCGAGGTGATGTTCATCTTTGCCGAGGCGGCCGCGCGAGGGATGCTGAGTGCTGATGCCGAAGATCTATATAATCAGGCAGTGACGGCTGCGATGACTCTGTATTCGCCGGCGAGGGTAAGTGAGGTACTCGGTGCCTTCTCAGCAAGTGATGTGGCATACGGACACCAGGGTTTTCGAAGTGAAGAATTCCCATCCGGAATCACACAAGATGAAATCGATGCATATCTGAGCCAACCCGAGGTCGCCTGGGATGGCTCACAGTGGAGACAGCGCATCGGCCTTCAGAAATGGCTCGCTCTCTATAGCGAAGGTTTCCAGCAGTGGTCGACGTGGAGACGACTGGGCGTGCCAGAACTGGAACCGGGACCTGAAGCGGTGCTGTCGGCGGTGCCGCGGCGCGTCCCGTATCCCGACACAGAGGATGCGCTCAACAAGGCCAACCTCGATGAAGCGGTTGGACGGATGGGAGGCGACACATTCCTGACGACAGTCTGGTGGGATCAGTAAACCAGGTCTCTCGATCCGAATCATAGTCAGCCACGTTTAGGCCCTCGGCTTCTCCCGGCCGAGGGCTTTTTGTATGGTCCCAGCGAGCTCTTTATTCTGCACCGTCCAGCTGCAGACATACCGGTCCCGGTCTCCGACTTCTATGCCGACTTTTCCGGAAAACCTCCTGTGAGCCAATCCGTATGACCGGCCTCCTAGAGAACCTCCAATGCGTGCATGAACCGTCTTATTAACGACCCTACTCTGGACCGCGCCGATCGCATACAGCTCTACATGTCGATCGGGATGCAGGTTATCCTGCTCGTTGCAATGGTGTTCGCGCTGACGGAGGCACAATGGTTGACAGCGTTTCTTGCCCTGTTCGCGTTTGGGATAACGCTTCTACCGGCGTTTCTGCGGCGAAACTATCGGGTTTACCTGCCGCTTGAATTCGACGTTGTCCTGGTGGGATTTACGTTTGCCTCACTCTTTCTTGGCGAAATCCGATCATACTACGAGCGTTTCTGGTGGTGGGATGTCGTTCTCCACACGTCGGCCGGCATTCTGATGGGGATTCTCGGATTCGCGCTCGTTTTCATCCTGAACCGGCATCGTAAAACAAGTGTCGTTCTCTCGCCGACCTTCTTATCGCTGTTCGCGTTTTGTTTCGCTCAGGCCATCGGCGTGCTCTGGGAAATATTTGAGTTCGCGATGGACAACATGTTCGGAATGAACATGCAGAAGTCCGGACTGGTCGATACGATGTGGGACCTGATCGTAAATACAGTAGGAGCTGCCGTCGTTGCCGTCGCTGGATATTTCTACGTCAGAGGTGCTAAATACCCCCTCTTCGACAGGCTATTACGACGGTTCCTCGAAGAAAATCGACTGTTACCCAGGCAGTAAATGGTACATCACCATGGTGCATAATAAAAAAGGAGCCACCTCATCGAAGTGGCTCCTACACAACGTACCGCTGAGACCGGGGGCCCGGTCGGAGTCAAAAATCAATACCGACC
>CBFGXY010000048.1:0-9171 GCA_965652945.1 uncultured bacterium | reverse complement strand
ATCTTCCAGGTATTCGAATGATCCCGGCACGACAACCTCTCGAGCGCCGGCTCCAGGAACATCGATCAGTTCGCGTGCAAACTCGCCCCGTGGGACGAACCACGTCATGATGGCCGCGCCGATAATAAAGCAGAATATGATGAGCGCAGTATCCGGCGCCCTGAAGCGAGACGGTTTCATATCAGTACGAGCAGTGAACGACCTCGCGAATATAAGGCGGCTCCGCCTCACCTTCGCCTGGAGCCGTGATTCACCTTCCGGCAGACGCTGAGATTGATTCCGAGAAGCTCCTCAAGGCATCGAGGTACTCGTCAGGAGCGACTACCATCAGGTCGCTATGCCCGCCGTTCCTGATCTCCAGCATTCGTTTAGGCTCTCTTGCGGCAGCAAAGAGCCGACGTCCGTGCCGTACGGGAATCACCGCATCCCGATTGCCATGAATGATGAGAACGGGAACGTCCACAGTGCGAATCAAACGCTCATTTTGAAAATGATCAAAAGGCAGAATTGAAACTCCGGTCACCACGCGAAATGCGCTTACGAATCCGCCCTCGATGATCAATCCCCCGACATCCAACCTCGTCGCAAGATCCGTGGCCGGCCCTGAGCCAACCGACCGACCCAGAAGAAGCAGCCGGGACGGGTCTGTACCCACTGTCTCCGTCGCGTAGCGATAGGCCGCCTCCGCATCCAGAATTGACCCGGCAACTGTGGGGACACGCCCGCCACTCAATCCATACCCTCTATAATCAAACGCGATGACATTGAATCCTGCGTTCCGGATCTGTTGGAGAACCGGAAAGATCATCCCCAGATCTTCCGCATTACCATGGTGATAGAGAATCGTGAACTCGGCATTCGGATGGTCCAGGTGGACGAGCGCTATATCGATGCCATCCTCTGTGGTAATAGTTCGGATAGGAAGACTTGAGGACGAATATGAGGATACCGGTGGACGAAAAATCCGCCGCTCCGCTCTGAGATATGCATAAGCACAGATCAGGAGATATCCAGCAAGGAGCGTGATTATGAGCGACTTGATCACGGTCGACGGGTTTCTTGGAGGGACGGAATCAACATACTGAAGTCCCCACCTCCAGTCTACCGGTAACGAGCCTCTGGAGAGTCATTCGTATTGAGATCGGTGCAAAATCGGTCACCTCAAAGTTGGATCATAATAGAGACGAGTTTCCATACTGAAACACATTGTTATGTCTCGATCCGACCAACACCTCTGGTGGCAGAAAGGCGTTCTGTATCAGATATACCCGCGCTCATTCCAAGATTCGAACGATGATGGATGCGGTGATCTGAAGGGAATCGAGAAACGACTCGATTACCTGAAAAATCTCGGTGTAGACGCCGTCTGGCTTAGTCCCATATTCCCCTCACCGATGGCCGACTTTGGCTATGACGTGGCGGATTATACGGGGATCGACCCTGCGTTTGGTACGCTCGCTGACTTCGACGCCTTACTGGCGGCGTGCCACGAGAGAGGATTGAAGTTGCTGTTGGACTTCGTCCCGAACCATTCCTCTGATCAGCATCCGTGGTTCGTCGAAAGCCGGTCGGGCAGGCATAGCCGGAAACGAGACTGGTACATCTGGGCAGATCCGGCTGAAGACGGCGGCCCGCCAAACAACTGGCTGAGCGTATTCGGAAGCTCGGCCTGGGAGTTCGACGAGTCATCGGAGCAGTACTACTATCACGCGTTCCTGAAGGAGCAGCCCGACCTGAACTGGCGCAATGATGAGGTGCGCGAGGCGATGCTCGACGTACTTCGTTTCTGGTTCGACCGCGGCGTGGATGGGTTTCGAATCGACGTACTGTGGCACATCATCAAGGATAGTCACCTGCGCGACAATCCCGCCAATCCCGACTATGAGGAGGGCGACAATCCCTATGATCAGCTCATCCCCATGTATTCGACGGATCAACCGGAGGTACACGAGATCGTCTCACAGATGAGAGCAGTGGCGGACGAGTATGACGACCGGGTCTTGATCGGAGAGGTATACCTTCCCATCGAACGGCTCATGGCGTACTACGGGCGCGATGGTAACGGCGTGCATCTGCCATTGAACTTTCAACTGCTCTCATTACCCTGGGAGGCCGATGAAATTCGAGCGGCGATCGACCACTACGAAGACGTGCTTCCCCCATTTGGATGGCCGAACTGGGTATTAGGAAACCATGACAATGGTCGGATCGCAAGTCGGATCGGGGAGGCCCAGGCGCGTGTCGCTGCGGTCATGCTCCTGACTCTCCGAGGGACGCCGATCATTTATTATGGAGACGAGCTGGGTATGACGGACGGCGACATCCCCACCGACCGGCTTCAAGATCCGCAGGGATTGCGCCTTGGGAGCGAGTTCAGCCGTGATCCAAGTCGAACTCCTATGCAGTGGGACGATTCTCCGGGCGGGGGTTTCACTCGAGGTGACCCGTGGCTGCCCGTCAACTCGGACAGCCGGACCCGCAACGTGGCCGACCAAACCGGTGACTCGAACTCCATCCTCGAGCACTATCGGACTCTCTTAAGGATTCGTCGCTCCCGGAGTGCCTTGTCAGTCGGCGATTACGTTCCTCTTACCGCTGACGGGAGCCTGATTGCCTACCTTCGAAGACATCAGCAGGATGAAGTCCTTGTCGTGTTGAACCTCAGCGATACGAACCAAAGGATGGATCTTTCCCAATTCAGCGGCACTGTTATCTACGGGACGGACGAGAAACGTCGCGAAGATCGAGTTGCGGGAATGCTTCATCTACACCCAGACGAAGCCCTAATCATTGGCGTCTCCTCGCGTCGCTAACTCTATAACATCGTGATAGAAGACCTCTGGTATAAAAGTGCTGTCATTTACAGTCTCGATCTCGAGACGTTCATGGATGCGAACGGTGATGGGGTTGGAGATTTCGAAGGGCTCATTCGGCGCCTCGATTATTTGCAGTACCTGGGCGTGGATACGATCTGGCTTGCTCCGTTTCAACCGACACCCAATCGCGACAACGGCTACGATGTGAAGGATTATTACGGGGTCGATCCGAGGCATGGTTCGAGTGGCGACTTCGTGGAGTTCATGCACCATGCGCGAAAACGCGGCTTGCGCGTGCTGATCGATCTCGTGATCAACCACACTTCAGACGAACATCCCTGGTTTCAGGAAGCGCGTGCAAATCCCGACTCGCCCAAACGCGATTGGTATTACTGGTCGAAGACACGTCCTGACAACTGGGACGAAGGTATGGTCTTCCCGGGGGTTCAGGAACGAACCTGGACGTACGACCGCAAAGCACAGCAGTACTATTTCCACCGGTTCTATAGTTTTCAGCCGGACCTCAACATGAACAATCCCGAAGTGCGTGCTGAGATGCGGCGCGTCATCGGGTACTGGCTGCAGCATGGAATCGCCGGATTCCGGGTCGACGCCCTTCCTTTCGTGTTGGAAGGCGTACACCCCGAGAAAGGCGAAGGTCAGCCCCAGTTCGAGTTACTCGCCGAGTTTCGCAGATTTCTGCAGTGGCGCAGTGGCGATGCGGTTTTTCTCGGCGAGGCTAACGTTCTTCCTGAGGATATGAAGCCGTACTTCGGCCATGACGGTGGCGACGGCATCCACATGATGTTCAATTTCTTCGTTAACCAGCATTTGTTTTTGTCGCTTGCGACTGGAGATGCCACGACGCTAACCGAGGCGCTGAAGGCAACCGCCGACATTCCCCGCAATGCGCAGTGGGTCAACTTCCTACGCAATCATGATGAACTGGACCTCGGGCGACTGTCGGATGATGAGCGGGAGAAAGTTATGACTCGGTTCGGCCCTGACAAGAACATGCAGCTGTACGGGCGGGGAATACGTCGACGGATGGCCCCGATGCTGGGTGATCGACGGCATGAGGAGCTCGCCTACAGCATGATGTTCTCTTTGCCGGGCACCCCAGTTATTCGCTATGGAGATGAGCTCGGTATGGGGGATAATCTCGAATTGAAAGAGCGGCAGGCCGTCCGCACGCCGATGCAATGGGCCGATCAGCATCAAGCCGGATTCTCAGAGGCGGAGAAGCTCAGCATTCCGGTTATCGACGAGGGTGTGTGGAGTTATCGCCACGTGAATGTTGCCGCCCAGCGCCGTGATCGAGACTCGTTCCTTAACTGGATGGTTCGAATGATTCGTCTTCGCAAGGAGTGCTCGGAGATCGGATGGGGATCGTGGAAGGTCCTCGATTTGGGATCGCAGCACGTTTTGGTATTGCTCTTCACGTGGCAGAGCAGCTCCGTTCTCACGATCCACAACTTTCGCGACGAACCTATAGAGATATTCCTTGACGCGAAGGACGTCGGCAATTCACAGCTTTCCGATCTCATTAACACGAACGATTCCTTCGCCGACGATGACGGCCGTCATCGGATGGCGCTGGACGCCCTCGATTACCGGTGGTATCGGGTTGGTGGCCTCGACTACTCTATCAAGCAACGTGGAAGCTGAGGCACAGGTGTCTTAGAACGAACTACGGGTCGGCCACAGACCAGTACGCCATAATAGCAAAAGCCCTCTCCGCGTTTTGCAGAGAGGGCTTCGTTTGGTACCGCGTACGGGATTCGAACCCGTGTTACCGGCGTGAAAGGCCGGCGTCCTGGACCCCTAGACGAACGCGGCAGAATCTTAGTGGAACCGTAGTATCGTTGCTGGGTGACCGAGGGGACTTGAACCCCCGACCTCCAGGGCCACAACCTGGCGCTCTAACCAACTGAGCTACGGCCACCATGTATCATTCAGAATGGAAATATACCTATCAGAGAGGGTGGGTTCCAGTGAAGTTTCAGTTGACCATTCAGCGCTCAGCGCACCACGGCCACTTTCCCTACACCCCGCCCTTCTCCGTTCTGCCCCACCGCGATTACCAGGTACATACCTGAGGGTACGAGTCGGCCGTTTCTATCGCGACCGTTCCAGGCAGCCTGACCACCACGAGTCGACATGGAGGCGACCAGATCGCCCGCTGCCGTAACGACCCGTAGCTCGGTGGATTCTACCAGGCCACGAATTCGAATCACGGGCTCGACGCCTTCCTCGATTATGACTGGATTCGGGTAGATGAAAAGATCTCCGGCGGTGCGAGCAGGATCGACCGTCTGACTTTCATAACTGATGAGGCCGCGATCGGTATTCATGAACACGCGACCCGTTCGATTGTCAATGGCGATACGAGAGACGGCATCGGACAGCAGCGGAGAATTGTCGCTTCGAAAATGAACGACAATCGTGAAACCTCCGGCTGCCTCCTCCTCGACGACATACACGCCGTTGTCGGTGGCGAACCAGATCCTGTTCGACGGATCGACGGCGATGTCTCTTATCGTGACTCCAAACAGCAGGAAGTTGCCCTGGCTGCGATCTGCGAGTTGTGGCCAGATAAATACTTCTCCTTCAGAGTGCGGGAGGAGACGACTGTTATGGGCAAACGCCGGTCCGGCATCCGTCCCGATCCAGAGCCTCCCGTCGCGGTCCTCGATCGCGGCATGAACACTTATCGACGGCAGGCCCTGGCCAAGGCCTCCTTGAGTATTGAAATACCGGCAAACATCGTCTTCGCCACTCTCAACGGAATCGCCCGAATCAAAAGCAAGCAGCCCGCGGCGGATGCGCTGATTGGTCTCGAGGATTAGCGTGAACCACTTGTTACCATATGAATCAACGTAAACACGATCGAGAAGTGTTCCGGCCGGATTGTAGCCTTCGCACCGTGGTGAGCTGATGCTCCAGTCTCCATCGTTCGATCGTGCTACGAGCCGTTCGGAAGTGAACATGTTCGTGGCCCACAACGTGCCCGCTGCGTCCATGGCAACGCCTCCCACAACCACGTAACTGCCGCCTTCTGAGGTCGGCCGCAAGGTCGAGTTCGTGTGATCATAAATTTCGATTTCGTCATTGGGGCCGATGCGGATGATCGAGTTCCCCCATGAGGCGCCCCAGACACCACCTGAAATGTCCGGCGCGACATCCCTGTAACTATTCCTGCCGCTCATTTCGGCATAGTATCGGTCGATGAAGCTCGTCCACCTCCCGTCCACACCCAGGCGATAAATACCGGTGCCCGGAGTAGCCTCACCCCCCGCCCACAGGTTCCCGTCACGGTCTACCGCGATACTTGAGAATGTGCCATGGTACGGCCCATCCGGATACGTGTCGGTAATCGGAGCTTCGATCACCGAGGTGGCGGGCAGAGGATCTTCGAGACCGATCAACCCGCCCTCATTATCTGCTACCCACACTCGGCCATCCGGCCCGATGGACAGAGCTCGAGGTGCGGAGTACTGATCTATCCGGAAGGTTCTTAGCGCACCTGATTGAGATACCTCGAACGCCGCATACCGGCTTACCCCGTAGAGACTGCCTCCATCCACCACCAGATCGCGTGCGTTCTCCATCGTGGAAACGACTTCGAGGCTCCCGTCGAGGGTGAGCGTGGAGAGAGTGGTGGAGGTGCCAACGTACAGGCGACCCCGAAAATGACCGATTCCGAGGGCGGGTTGAGGTGTGGAGACAAAAGTCCATGAGGACGGATCCTGGAGGTTGGCCGCGTGCGCATCCGCAATGGCAACACCCTCATCGGTTGCGGCCGCGATGTACGGGCGTTCCCCGGAAATAAACCGGACCAGATCGTGGACAGGGATTCCGGGAGTGGCCGATCGGCCAAGTTGCGCATACGTGTCCCGAACCTCCATTTTGTCCTCTCGGACATCGAAGACGACGATCCCGAAGTCTGTAGCGATGTATAGCGAATCGCCGTGGGAAATCAATCGATTAATGCCGCGGGTCGGATACCGATCGTTTCGCTGGATGTCAAAGAAAGTGCGTACGATTCCTCTTTCTTCATCGACCCGGTCGATTACTCCGTCTGAATAGCCGAGCCATAGCGCGCCGTGATTGACATCGAATGCGGCGGCTTTCACATCTGTGCCGTAAAGTCCTTCAGATACTGAGTACCCTACGGTTTCACCTGTTTCGGGGTCGTATCGGTAGACGCCACCGCTGGTTGCCGCCCAGAGTGCATCGCCCGAGACCGTAACCGCGGTAGCCTGGCGATACGAGGGATGCGCTTGCCAGCGATGATCCTGGGCCCGGGCAGACAGAACAGGAAAAAGCGCAAGAATCCAGAACGTTGTGATCAGGATTCGCAGACGAGGTATTCTAATGCGCATGATGACGGGCTCCGGTCGCTCGGAGGAATGAAAAGATCTGGGTCTGTCTCCGAGGGAGACGACCCTTCGTGGTACCCGTCCAGTCGATAGGCATTGAGCGTTTGATGAGGCAGATCCTCCTGACCGGCGAGTGCCGGGCAGAGATCTACCGCTGATAAAATTAAAGCTGTTCGAGGAGATTTACCATCTCAACCGCCGCGAGCGCGGCTTCGGCCCCTTTGTTTCCCGCTTTGGTTCCGGCCCGTTCGACTGCTTGTTCGATCGTATCGGTCGTCAGTACTCCGAAGATCGTCGGAACTCCTGTCTCTTCCCCCACCTGAGCGACCCCCGAGGCGGCACTTCCCGCCACATAATCGAAGTGAGGTGTGGATCCCCTGATAACGGCCCCAAGGCACACGATGGCCTGATAGTCACCGCTCAAAGCCATCTTCCTGGCAACGACGGGGATCTCGTGCGCGCCCGGACACCATGCTACCGTGATCTTTTCCATATCGGCTCCGTGCCGTCGCAAAGCATCGAGGGCCCCTTCCAGGAGGCTCTTCGTGATGAAGTCATTGAAACGACTGACAACGATTCCAACCGACATGTCGGTCGCGGAGAGATGTCCTTCTACGATTCGTGGCATTTCGAGAGATTTATGACTGATAACGTTCCGGCTGTAACCTGACTCGGCCATCCAAAAACGTATCCATTCAAGGACCGGATCATGTTATTCCGAGTCTGCATGGATACGTATCGATTCCATCACAGAGATATCCGCGCCATAGCGGCCGAGCAACAGCTTCTCATCAGGATATCTTCCATGATAATCCGAACCCCCGGTTTCGATCAAGCCGAAACGGCGGGCGATTCTCTGATAGTACAATGTAAGATCGGGCGTATGGGAAGGATGTGAGGTCTCGACGCCACCGAGACCTGCTTCAGCGAGATGATACACATCATGATCCGTAAAGGCGTGCCCCGGATGGGCCAGGACCGCGACTCCACCCGCGGTATGGATCATCTGGATTGCCTCCTCGACGCGAGCAACCTCTTTAGGGATAAACGCCTGGCCGCGCGGAGACAAATAGTACCGAAAAGCATCCGATACCGTCTGAACGATCCCATCCTCTACCATCGCCCGCGCTACATGCGGACGCCCAGGCATCCCGTCGCCCACCAGTTCACGTATCCGATCCAGGCTTACCTGGTGTCCCAGCTGTTGCAGGCGCTCAACGATTTCATGCACGCGATCGTGACGCCGTTTGTAGGTGATCGCTTGATGCTCGCGAATGGATTCGTCCGCGGGGTCGAAGCCGTATCCAAGAATATGGACCTCGCGTTTTCCATTGCCCGCGCTGATCTCAATTCCGGAAATGAAATCAATACCCAGTTTGCCTGCCTCATCCTCGGCGTCGATGACACCGGCAACCGTGTCATGATCGGTGAGCGAGGCACCTCGAAGTCCGGCATCGGCGACCATTCGCATGACCTCGCGAGGGGAGAATAGCCCGTCTGAAGCACGCGAATGCAGATGAAGATCGGCAGCGATCATACGCGGAGGACCTCGAGAATGTCGGAAAAAGACTGAACCTTACTCGTAAGCGATATAGATGTTGTCACTCAGCTATCTACGACGGTCGGATCCTCTATTAATTTAAGAACATTGATGCTGATTCCTCAGTTGAGGACGCGACCCCATGATTCGTACGAGATGATGCGAGAAATCCTGATGGTGGGCGACCGCGTACTACTGGCGCCCGACGACAACGATCGACAAACGCAGGCAGGCCTGTACCTTCCCGCAACCGTTGCGGAAAAAGAAAAAATTCAGAGCGGACGAGTAGTCAAGGTCGGGCCGGGCTACGTCATTCCGAATCCGGACTACTCAAGTGAGCCCTGGGCCTCCCAGAAGGATGCCGTGCGTTACCTCCCTCTCCAGGCGAAGGCGGGCGATCATGCTTTTTTTCTACGCAGCGAAGGCATCGAAA